>DAOVTJ010000017.1 GCA_030633165.1 Thiomargarita sp.
AATCCTGTCAAAGCGCCTAAAGAAAAGGGTATTAAAACAGTCAAATTAAAATGACCAATACCATTCAAAATAGTATCATATTGTCGTAAAATCAATAAGATAAACGAACCAGAAATGCCAGGTAATAACATAGCAGAAATGGATACGCTACCACACAAAAAAATAAACCAAGACGTATCTGGCGTGTTGCTAGGCACTAAATTGACAATAAATAAACCAAATATGATGCCAAGACTGATAAAAAATATCGCAGAAGTATCAAATTTTTTCGTATCAGCTAATAAGACAATAATAGAGCCGATAATCAGTCCAAAAAAGAGCCCATAAATCGGCTCTGGGTGTGTGTGCAATAAAACAGGTAAAGGAATTACCCGTGTGAAAAAAATTAATGCACAGAAAATTCCAATGAAAAGTGGGATTAAAAATCCAAAATGGGGACGTTGTAAGGCAGCTTTAAAATCTAATTTCAAGATATGCTGTAACCAAATCATATCAAAAGAACGAATAGCAGAAATTAAATCTTTATAAATACCCAAAATAAACGCCATTGTGCCACCACTGACACCAGGCACGACATCTGCCGCTCCCATACAAAACCCTTTTGCACCTAAAATCATTTTTTTAATCATATTATTTACCCTTATGATAATCACCACTCAACTCATGCACAGCATCAATAAACACCGCTACATGTTCAGGATTGACTTGGGGATGAATACCATGTCCTAAATTAAAAATATGTCCTTCACCGTTGCCAAAACTTTTCAAAATCGTTGCCACTTCCTGACGTATACACTCAGGAGAAGCATATAAAACGCATGGATCCATATTGCCTTGTAATGCAACCTTATCACCGATACGTGCTCGTGCTGACCCTATTGGTAATTTCCAATCTAAACCAACAGCATTACAACCTGTTGAAGCAATTTCTTCTAACCATTCATTACCATCTTTGGTAAATAAAATCACTGGCGCACCTTTTACCCCTTCCACAATGCGTCGCATATATGACAATGAAAAATCCAAATAATCGCGGGTAGTCAGAATGCCACCCCAAGTATCAAAAACCATAACAGCCTGTGCGCCTGCAGCAATTTGTGCATTTAAATAAATAATCACCGCCTTTGCTAAAGTATCTAATAAGGTATGCATTGCTTGTGGCTGATCAAACATCAAGCCTTTAACACGACTAAAAGTTTTTGTTGTTCCGCCTTCAACCATATATGTTGCTAATGTCCATGGACTACCAGAAAATCCAATTAAAGGGACTTTTCCTGCTAATTCTTGTCGAATCAAGCTCACCGCATCCATAACATAACGCAAGCTATCATTAGGATCAGGCACTGCTAAATTCTTAATATCTGCCAAATTACGCACTGGACGCTCAAAACGGGGACCCTCCCCTTCAGTAAAAGATAAACCTAAACCCATTGCATCAGGAATAGTGAGAATATCTGAAAACAAAATAGCAGCATCAAGTGGATAACGTGCCAATGGTTGTAAAGTCACTTCACATGCCAATTCTGGCGTCTGGCATAAAGTCATAAAATTCTTGCCACGTTTTCTTGTCTCACGATATTCTGGTAAATAACGTCCAGCTTGACGCATCATCCATACAGGTGTTTTATCAACAGGTTGACATTGCAAAGCACGTAAAAAACGGTCATTTTTAAGCATCATAGTTGTTTAAAAATCAATTTTTGAATGTAAAGTAATTTAGATAAATCAGCAAGTCGTGATATTCTAGTCTATTTTTTTAATCCTTGAAGGAGTTTTTTTATGGATGTAACCACATTAGTTTTTTTTGCTTTAGGCTTTCTTTTATTAACTGGGGGAGCTGACGTTTTAGTAAGAGGATCCGCAGAATTAGCTGAACATCTTGGTATTTCACGCTTAATTGTTGGATTAACTATTGTCGCTTTTGGTACCAGTGCGCCAGAATTAGCAGTCAATTTACAAGCAGCCTTTTTAGATAAACCAGAATTAGCATTGGGTAATGTTGTGGGTAGTAATATTCTCAATATTTTACTGGTTTTAGGAGTTGCAGCAATTATAATTCCATTAACTGTTCATAAACGTTTAATTAAATTAGAAATACCTATGATGATAGGTGTCTCCTTCTTCTTGTTATTTTTATCCTTTGATGGCATGCTCACACGTTGGGATGGTTTACTATTATCCTGTGGTATCGTGTTATATACAATCTTTGCAGTCAAAGGTGCTCGTGAAGAAAAGGATAAGGATGCAAAAAGCGATAATTCTCATCTATTAAAACAAATAGGTTTAATTCTAGTCGGATTATTTCTCTTGGTATTGGGTTCTAAATGGCTAGTGGATGGTGCTATCATGATGGCACATTACTTTGGTATCAGTGAATTAGTTATTGGTTTAACCATTGTTTCAATCGGCACTTCTTTACCAGAACTGGCAACAGTCATTATTGGCAGTCTACGAGGTGAAAAAGATCTTGTGATTGGTAACGTGGTTGGTAGCAATTTATTTAATATTTTATTAGTGCTTGGTTTCACCAGTTTAATTTCCCCACTTGCTGTTCCCCAAACAGCGATATATTTTGATATGCCTGTGATGATTGCTGTGGCTATGCTTTGTTTACCCATTTTATTTAGCGGTTATATAATTGATCGTTGGGAAGGGGGGTTATTTTTAGCTTATTATGTTGCTTATACCTTGTATTTGTTTCTTAATGCCACGCAACATGTTTGGTTATCAAATTATACTACTCTGATGATTTGGTTTGTTATTCCGTTGACTATTCTAATATTGACAATTTCTATTATTTGGCAAAAGCCGACAGAAACTAAATGATTACGCTACGTAATTTTTCCTTACGACGTGGAACTAAACAACTATTTCATCAAGTTAATATTACTTTACATGTTGCTAAAAAAGTAGGGTTTATCGGTGCAAATGGTAGCGGGAAATCCAGTTTATTTTCCTTGTTGCGTGGAGAATTGCAGCCTGATGAAGGGGATGTCGAATTTCCAAGTCATTTAAATATTGCCTATGTTCTCCAAGAAAGCCCTGCTGTTTCTATGCCTGCTATTGAATATGTGCTCGATGGCGATCATGAATTGCGTGAAATTGAAGCGCAATTAGCAGCTGCACAAAAATCTGGTGATGGTATTCGTGAAGCCACTTGTCATGCACAGTTTGCGGCAGTAGACGGTTACACAGCACGAACACGGGCTGCACAACTAATGCATGGTTTGGGTTTTTTGGTGACTGAAGATGAGAAACCTGTTCAAGAATTTTCAGGTGGATGGCGCATGCGCTTAAATTTAGCACGTGCAATGATGTGTAGATCTGATCTATTATTATTAGATGAACCCACTAATCACTTAGATTTAGATGCAGTATTGTGGTTTGAACAATGGTTAAAACGTTATCCAGGCACCTTGTTATTGATTTCCCATGATCGTGATTTTTTGGATAATGTAGTTGATACAATAGCACATATTGCACAAAAAACCATTAATTTATATACAGGAAATTATGAAGCATTTGAACGTCAACGTGCAGCGAAATTAGCCTTACACCAAGCGGCTTATCAAAAGCAACAACGAGAAATTGCTCATATACAATCCTTTATTGATCGTTTTCGTTACAAGGCAACAAAGGCTAAACAAGCACAAAGTCGTATTAATGCCTTAGCACGAATGGAAAATATTGCCCCTGCTCATGTTGATTCACCCTTTCATTTTAGCTTTAAACAACCATTGCGAATGCCAAATCAATTAATTAATGTTGATCAAGTGAGCGTTGGTTATACAGATCAACCCATTCTTGAAAACATTACCTTGCGTATTGCGCCAGGGTCACGTTTAGGATTATTGGGTCCTAATGGGGCGGGAAAATCGACTTTAATTAAATTATTAGGTGGCTTACTCAAACCTTTGCAAGGAGAGTATATTTTAGGTGAAGGTTTGCAAATTGGCTATTTTGCACAGCATCAATTAGAACAATTACGTGATGAAGAAAGTCCTTTACAACATTTACAACGTTTAGACACTCAAACAAGTGAACAATTGTTGCGTAATTTTTTGGGTGGTTTTGGATTTCTTGGAGATGGCGCCATTGCACCTTTTTCAGGAGGAGAGAAGGCACGTTTAGCATTAGCTTTATTAATTTGGCAACGACCTAATATCTTATTATTAGATGAACCGACTAACCATTTAGATTTAGATATGCGCCATGCCCTCACTTTAGCTTTACAAGATTATGTCGGTGCATTGATTATTGTGTCACATGATCGTCATTTATTACGTACAACAACTGATGAATTACTCTTAGTAACAAACAAGCGTGTAAAAACATTTGATGGTGATTTAACAGATTATCGGCAATGGTTACTGGAACAACGTGCAGAACAACGTAAAACACCAACCCAAACTCGTTCAGAAAAAGCAACACAACGTGATTTACGTCGTTCTCTACAAAATCGTTTGAAAACAGTCGAAAAAAATATGGACAAATTGACAGCAGAAAAAAGTGCTGTTGAAGCCTTATTGGCTGAACCTAAGATTTATGAAGATAAAGAAAAACTACAAGAATGTATACGCCAACAAACCGCATTGCAAGCACAATTAAAAGAAACAGAAGATTTGTGGTTAGAAATTACAGAAGCTTTAGAGTAATAAGTTAAAAATTAAGACATAAAGAGGTGAAAAATGTTTGAAAGTCTAACAGAACGTCTTGGCAAAACTTTGAAAAACCTGCGGGGACAGGGACGTTTAAGCGAAAAAAATATTAAAGATGCCATACGTGAATTACGTATGGCTTTATTAGAAGCCGATGTCGCTTTACCAGTTGTCAAAACCTTTATTAAACAGGTGCAAGAACGAGCGATTGGTCAAGATGTTATTGGTAGTTTGACACCTGGGCAAATGTTAATTAAGGTTGTACGTGATGAATTAACATCACTGATGGGAGAGCAGTGTGATGAGCTAAATTTACGTGCACCTGCACCAATTGTTGTCTTAATGGCAGGTTTACAAGGTTCGGGTAAAACGACAACGGTTGCTAAATTATCCCGTTGGTTGGTTGAGCGTCATAAAAAATCTGTAATGGTTGTCAGTTGTGATGTGTATCGTCCAGGGGCGATTAAGCAATTGGAAGTTTTGGCAAATGAAGTAGGTGTAAAATTTTTTCCAAGTGATAACAACCAAAAACCAGTAAACATTGCGACAGCAGCCCTTGCTGAAGCACGTAAAGAATTTGCTGATGTTTTATTAGTTGATACTGCAGGTCGTCTTCATATTGATGATGAAATGATGACTGAAATCAAAGATTTACATGCAGTTATTCAGCCAACAGAAACATTATTTGTTGTAGATAGCATGACAGGGCAAGATGCCGCAAATACTGCAAAAGCGTTTAATGATGCTTTAGCTTTAACAGGTGTCATTCTGACTAAAACGGATGGAGATGCACGCGGTGGTGCCGCCTTATCAGTACGCCAAATCACAGGAAAACCAATAAAATTTCTCGGTGTAGGTGAAAAAACTGATGCGCTTGAAGCCTTTTATCCTGATCGTGTGGCATCAAGAATTATTGGTCAAGGTGATGTTTTAACTTTAATTGAAAATGTAGAACACTCTGTTGATAAAAAGCAAGCAGATAATTTAGTCAAAAAATTAAAAAAAGGGAAGGGTTTCAATCTTGAGGATTTTCGCACTCAATTAATACAAATGCGCAATATGGGTGGTGTCGCCAGTTTAATGGATAAAATGCCAGATCTCGAACAAATGCCTGCTCAAGCCAAAAGTTTAGGAGATTCTGAAATAAATCGCATGGAGGCTATTATCAATTCTATGACTCCCCAAGAACGGCGTTTTCCTACTGTGATAAAAGGTTCCCGTAAGCGTCGTATTGCTACTGGTTCTGGGACAAAAATTCCAGAAGTAAATCGTATGCTTAAACAGTTTAGTCAAATGCAAAAAATGTTTAAACAGGCTTCAAAAAAACGTGGTATGGCAAATATTATGCAAAGGATAAAAAATCCACAATTACAGAGAATGCGACGTTTTTAAAAACAGCGAATTATTTTTCTCCCCCCGCTATGAGCAGCGGGAGAAAGGATTTTACAAGCCCTTTTTCAAACTAGCTTCAATAAATTTATCTAAATCACCATCCAATACAGCTTGTGTATTACCCGTTTCTACGCCTGTGCGTAAATCCTTAATATGTGACTTATCCAACACATAAGAACGAATTTGACTGCCCCAACCAATATCGGCTTTGCTGGCTTCCACTTCTTGTTGATCAGAACGGCGAAGCTGCATTTCTCGTTCATACAATTTCGCCTTCAATTGTTTCATGGCAGTCGCCTTGTTTTTATGTTGAGACCGATCATTTTGACATTGCACGACAATATTTGTGGGTAAATGTGTAATGCGTACTGCCGATTCTGTGCGATTGACATGTTGCCCACCAGCACCGCTTGCACGGTAAACATCTATGCGTAAATCTGCTGGGTTAATATCAATATTTACATTATCATCAACCTCTGGTGCAACAAATATGGCTGCAAAGGATGTATGACGGCGATTACTTGAATCAAAGGGAGATTTCCGTACAAGACGATGTACCCCGATTTCTGTACGTAGCCACCCATAAGCATAATCACCAGTAACACGAATTGTAGTACTTTTTATACCAGCAACTTCACCTGCTAAATAATCAACAACCTCGGTGGCAAAGCCGTGTTGTTCTGCCCAACGTAAATACATACGTGATAACATTGCTGCCCAATCTTGCGCTTCTGTGCCACCTGAGCCAGATTGAATATCTAAAAACGCATTGTGTGCATCCATTTCCCCAGGAAACATACGGGAGAATTCTAATTTGAATAATTGCTGCTCTAAAGCCTTTAAATCTTGACAAACAGATTCGAGCGTTTCATTATCATTTTCATTTTGTGCTAAAATTAACAATTCATGTCCATCTTTAAGACCAGTATTAAGTTGATCTATAGTTTGCACAATTTTTTCTAATGCCACCCGTTCTTGTCCAAGAGTTTGTGCACGTTCTCGATTATTCCAAAGTTCTGGCGTTTCAAGTTCCAGATTTACTTCAATTAAACGCTCAGATTTGCTAGTATAGTCAAAGATACCCCCTAAGTACATTGATTCGATTTTGCATATCAATAATACTTTGAAAAATAAGATTGAGTTCCATAAATGCCTCATTTTAATGGGTCAAAAATAAATATATTACTATATGTATAGATATTCCGATAAAGAATTTTTTGTATTTTATAACTGATAACTGATAACTAATAATGGCAGCACTTGAATTAAAAGGTAATTTATTGACATTAATGGTTTTGCATTTGCTTGAGACAAATATTGATAATATTGCCAATCAATTAGCGGAGAAAGTTTCTAAAGCACCGATGTTTTTTCAACAAGCTCCAGTTGTTATTGATTTAAATGCGGTGTCTGATGAAAATGGTATTGATTTACTTGAAGTTATCACAGTAGTGCGTCATTCTGGGTTAATTCCAATAGCAGTGCGGGGTGGTAACTCACAGCAACAAGAAATGGCTTTGAGTCTAAATTTAGGAATCTTAACAAATACAATACCAACAAATGAGTGTGCACCTGAAATAGAAGATCCAAGCATATCAATACCCTCACAGACTAAGATTGTCACACAACCCATTCGTTCTGGACAACAAGTGGTTGCGCTTAATGGTGATTTAATCGTGTTGGCTGCAGTCAGCCATGGTGCTGAAGTTTTAGCTCATCGACATATCCATATTTATGGTGCTTTACGTGGGCGAGCATTAGCAGGAGTCAATGGGGATAGTGAAGCCCGAATTTTTTGTCAACAATTTAATGCAGAACTTCTTTCTGTTGCAGGGCAATATATGGTAAATGAAGATTTACCTGAAGATTTACTCGGTAAACCAGTGCAAGTCTATTTGCAAGACAAATCTCTAAAAATTATTTCACTTTAATTATCCAAAATCTTAAAAATAGGAAAATATCTTGGCTAAGATTATTGTTGTTACATCTGGTAAAGGCGGTGTTGGAAAAACAACCACTAGCGCAGCTTTTGCTACTGGGTTAGCCCTACGCGGAATTCCAACTGTTGTTATTGACTTTGATGTTGGTTTACGCAATCTTGATTTAGTAATGGGCTGTGAGCGTCGTGTCGTTTATGATTTAGTTAATGTTATTAATGGAGAGGGCAATTTAAATCAAGCCCTGATCAAAGATAGACGTGTTGATAGTTTATATATTTTACCTGCCTCACAAACACGTGATAAAGATGCGCTTACCTTGAAAGGGGTAGCCAAAGTCTTGGAAGTTTTAAAAAAACGCTTTGAATATATCATTTGTGATTCGCCTGCAGGGATTGAACATGGCGCAATTATGGCGATGTATTTTGCTGATGCAGCCTTAATCATAACTAATCCAGAAGTTTCTTCTGTGCGTGATTCAGATCGTATCGTCGGCATGTTAGCGGCTAAAACTCGCCGTGCTATAAACAATCTTGAACCTGTAAAAGAGCATTTATTACTGACACGTTATGATACCAAACGGGTGGAGAAGGGTGACATGCTCAGTGCAATAGATGTGACAGATATTTTAGCGATTCCCATGTTAGGCATCATTCCAGAATCGCAATCTGTCTTACATGCTTCAAATTCAGGAACACCCATCACACTTGATCGAGAAAGTGATGCTGGACAGGCTTATCTTGATGTTGTAGCACGTTTTCTTGGTGAAACTCCACCTAAACGAGAGAAAAAAAGTTTATTTACCCGTCTTTTCGGAAAGTAATATGAATCTTTTAAGCTATTTTCAAAATCAAAACTCTCAAACTCACAACACAGCTGCTGTTGCTAAAGAACGTTTACAAATTATTGTTGCCCATGCCAGACGTCAACGTGATCCTTCAACTCTTGATTGCATTTTACCCCACTTACAACAAGAACTATTAGAAGTGGTTAGAAAATACATTATGGTTGATGATGACGATATTAAAATTAACCTAGAAAGAGATGGGGATTATGAAATTTTAGAACTCAATATCACTTTGCCAGAACAAGAACTTGCAAAAAATGAAAAATAAACTATTAATAATTTTTGGTTTATTGCTGAGTGCTATCTTACTGGTTATTGTATTATCACGTTTAGATTGGCAAGCATTTTGGACTGCTATCAAAACGATAGATATACCAACAATTTTGCTGGCAGGTAGCATTATTATACTCATTATCATTTTGCGTTCTCTACGTTGGAATTTGGTATCTCGTTTACCTTTAAGTAATTTTAAGCATTTTTGGCAAGCAGCTAATATCGGTTATTTGGGAAATATGATTTATCCAGCACGAGCGGGTGAAGTGTTACGTATAGTAGCTATTCATAATTTTACCTCTTTGGTTTTAGGGCGCTCTGTGAGTAGTGCTGTGATTGATCGTATGCTTGATATGATTGTGGTGGGCTTATTTACCTTACTACTACTTTGGATACATGGAAATCAAATTGATCCAAATATTGGCAAAGGTGTTATTGGCATTTTTATCCTTGCAACAGGCATATTAAGCCTATTCGTGATTTTTGCAGATCGTTTACATGTCCATGTGCAACAATGGAGTAAATGGTTAAAATTGCAGGAATGGGTGCTACATGGTTTAGAAGGCGTTCAAGCTTTTCGTCAAACTCATAATGTTTTAACTGTGTTGCTACTGACCATTGTCATTTTTATACTAGATTATTTTTGGATGTGGCAAGTGATGGCTGCTTTTGGCTGGGATTTACCTTTTGAGGCTGCCTTAACTGTCGGTGTTTTTGTTCTACTGGCTATTTCTTTACCCTCAGCACCAGGATATATTGGTATTTATCAAATTGCCTGTGTATTGGCTTTGAAGTTATATGGTGTTGATGAAAGCCTTGCTGTTGCTTATTCAATAGTAATGCAATTACTTATGTTTGCAATTATTGGCGTGCAAGGCATGCTGGTAACTGTTTATTGTGGATTTAATTTGTCGCGGAGCAGAATATTGTGACTAAAATAACTTATGAACAAATTTTTGGGTTACATGCTGTGCGACATGTTTTTCAAAATGATTTTACCTGTATAGTCGAATTATGGGCACAACAAGGGGCTCATTCGACAAAATTACAGGCTTTGCTAAAACAAGCACAACAATTGGATATTTTAATTCAATCTGTGCCCAAAAAAACCTTAGATAAATTAACTGAAAACGGACATCATCAAGGTATTGTCATAAAAACCCGTCCCGTGAAAAATAAAATCACACTAGAAGAGATTGTCTCCTCTGTGACACCATTTTTATTAGTACTTGATGAAATACAAGATCCCCATAATTTAGGAGCTTGTTTGCGAACTGCTGATGCAGCGGGCATTCATGCCGTGATCGTGCCTAAAAATCAAAGCTGTAAATTAACACCCACAGTGCGCCAAGTTGCCAGTGGCGCTGCTGTTCCTGTCATCGAAGTCACCAATCTCGCCAGAACTTTGCAATGGCTACAAAAAAATGGGGTGTGGTTAATCGGTGCTGATAGTAACAATGATACAAGTCTTTTTGAAACAAAGTTGACAGGTTCATTAGCATTAGTTTTAGGTGCAGAAGGGAAGGGATTACGCCGTTTGACACGAGAACTTTGTGATGGCTTAGTACAGATTCCCATGTTGGGCAAGGTAGAAAGTCTTAATGTATCAGTGGCAACGGGGATTTGTTTATATGAGGCTGTACGTCAAAGAAAGCTTGCGTTAAATTAATTTGTTCAAGAGAGCTTTCCACGCGATTGACAGTATTACGAAAAATAGCACCGTGTGGTTGCCCTTTAGTATACCAAGATAAATGCTTACGTGCCATCCTCACACCAGTATATTCACCATAAAATTGGTAAATTGTATTAAGATGTGCCAATAGTGTGTCACGGATTTCCGTAAGATTAGGTGGCGGGTATAATTCACCCGTTTTTAAAAAGTGTTTAATTTCTCGAAATATCCATGGATACCCCATTGCAGCACGTCCTATCATCACCGCATCCGCAGAAGTATACTCTAAAACAAACTTAGCCTTTTCTGGACTACAAATATCACCATTGGCAATCACAGGTATTTTGACAGTCGCTTTAATTTCAGCAATTGTGTCATACTCTGCTTCACCGCCAAATCCACAAGCCCTAGTGCGCCCATGCACAGCGATAGCTTGTACACCAGCTTGCTCCGCTATTTGAGCTATTCGCACACCATTTTTATGATTTTTATCCCACCCTGTCCGTATTTTTAAAGTGACCGGTATATCAATTGCATTAACAACAGCATCAAGAATTTTACGCACCAAACCCTCATCTGTTAATAATGCAGAACCTGCCATCACCTTACAAATTTTTTTAGCAGGGCACCCCATATTAATATCAATAATTTGTGCACCATTTTCAGCATTATGTTGTGCCGCTTTGGCTAATAAATGGGGATCTGCACCTGCAATTTGCACGCTTCGTGGCTCAGTCTCTCCTGTATGATTAGCCCGCCGTTTAGTTTTCTCACTACCCCATAGTAGAGAATTGGATGAAATCATTTCGGATACCGCCATACCCGCGCCCAATTGTTTACATAATTGTCGAAAAGGGAGATCCGTGATGCCTGCCATCGGTGCAAGGATGAGATTATTTTTAAGACTATAAGGACCAATTTGCATTTTTTCAGTTTTATCATTAACAAGAAATTTTGAATAACCCATGTTTCACTGCGTCCTTTATCAACCTGAAATTCCACCGAATACAGGCAGTATTATCCGCCTGTGTGCGAATACAGATATTCCATTACATTTAATTCATCCGCTTGGATTTGAATTAGAAGATAGAAAACTTAAACGTGCAGGACTTGATTACCACGAATGGGCACGTGTCCATAACTATGATTCAATTAACGAATTTATAGAAACAGTAAAACCACAACGCATATTTGCCTGTTCAACCCGAGGCAAAACATGCTATACCAGCCCTAATTATCAAACAGAAGATACATTTATATTTGGACCAGAATCATCTGGTTTACCACAAACAATACTAGATAAATTACCAAAAGAACAAGTGATACGGATTCCAATGCATACCGATAAGCGTAGCATAAATTTATCAAATGCCGTTTCAATCATACTTTATGAAGCTTGGAGACAAATGGATTTTCAATAATTCCAAAAGAAGAACGCCCAGGGAAATTAATCCTAGGGCGTTTGTTTTTTAAACAAAATCTGGAGGGATTTGCCTATGCCAATCTGTCCGTTGCTGATATTGATGAGCAATATTCAATAATCGTGCTTCACTGAAATAATTACCTATTAAATGTAAACCAACAGGGAGATGATTAACAAAACCTGCAGGTATAGATAAACCAGGTAAACCTGCTAAATTAACTGAAATCGTGTTAATATCAGATAAATACATACTAACAGGATCATCAATTTTTTCACCGATCTTAAAAGCAGTTGTAGGCGATGTAGGACCCAAAATAACATCAACTTCTTTAAAAGCATCAGTAAAATCATTACGAATTAAACGGCGAATTTGTTGTGCTTTAAGATAATACGCATCATAATATCCCGCTGATAGCGCATAAGTGCCTATCATAATGCGGCGTTTAACCTCAGCACCAAACCCCTCGCCACGTGACCGTGTATATAAATCTAATAAATCTTCAGGATTCTCACAACGATGACCAAAACGAACCCCATCATAACGTGATAAATTAGATGAACATTCTGCAGGTGCAATGATATAATAAGCAGGCACCGCTAAATGCGTATTAGGCAAATGAATATCATGCAAAGTTGCGCCTGCTTGCTCTAATTCTGATAATGCAGTCTCTAACACTTTGCCAACATTAGCATTCAAACCAGTGCCAAAAAATTCTTTGGGTAAACCTATTTTTAAACCACTGATACTATCTGCTAAATGAGTGCTATAATCTTCTTGTGGGTGATTGACAGATGTTGAATCACGTTTATCAAACCCAGCCATCACGTTTAAAAGTAATGCAACATCTTCAGCACTTTGTCCCATAGGACCACCTTGATCTAAACTAGATGCAAAGGCTATCATGCCATAACGTGAAACAAGACCATAAGTTGGTTTTAATCCTGTTATGCCACATAATGCTGCAGGTTGGCGAATAGAACCACCTGTATCAGTCGCCGTCGCAACAGGACTTAAACGGGCAGCAACAGCAGTAGCAGAGCCACCTGAAGAACCACCAGGCACCGTTTGAATATCCCAAGGATTTTTGACTGGACCATAAAAACTAGTTTCATTGGATGAACCCATCGCAAATTCATCCATATTTGTTTTACCCAACATGACCATGCCAGCTGCATGACATTTTTCGACAACAGTAGCATTATAAGGAGCAATAAAATTATCTAACATTTTAGAGCCACACGAAGTTTTAACCCCTAATGTACAGAAAAGATCTTTATGAGCGAGTGGAATACCTGTGAGTACTCCAGTATCACCTTGAGCTAAACGATCATCTGCCACTTGGGCTTGAGCCAATGCGATATCTGTGGCAACTGTAATAAAACTGTTCAATTGTGCATTATTAATTCGTTCCAGAAAATAACGGGTTAATTCAACACTAGAGCATTCATGCTGATGTAAAGCTTGAGATAGTTCGACAAGTGTTTTATTGTGCATTTTTAAGTTTTTACTCAATGACTTTAGGGACAACATACAAGCCCGCATCAACTTGCGGTGCCAAAGTTTGAAAATGATCACGTTGATTCGTTTCAGATACAACATCAGCACGTAACCATGCAACAGCATCAAGAGGATGTGCCATTGGTATTATGTCGCTTGTATCAACACTATTCATTTGATCAACAAAGCTTAAAATATCAGATAAATGATGTGTATAAAGTGGAATATCTTGTTTACTTAAAGAAATACGAGCTAAATTTGCAATTTTTTCGACTGACTCAATGGATAAAGACATATAATATTCCAATGTTTTTTATTTCTTAAATAGTTTAACTGATTAGCCATAGCGGATAAAGTTTTTTATTCGCGATAATTTTTCTATGAGAACTTGCCCAAATTTAACAAAATTTGGTAAAGTAATCATCTATTAACCACAGGATTGACAAAATTCCATGTTCAAACGTGTGCGAGGACTTTTTTCAAACGATCTAGCTATTGACTTAGGTACAGCCAATACACTGATTTATCTTCGGGGCGAAGGTATTGTCCTTGATGAACCCTCCGTCGTAGCCATTCGCTATCTTGAGGGAGGCGGGATAAAAACCGTTGCTGCTGTTGGCATGGAGGCAAAACTCATGCTGGGTCGTACACCAGGTCATATTACAGCAATACGACCTATGAGAGACGGGGTCATTGCGAACTTTATGGTAACAGAAAAAATGTTACAGTACTTTATTCATAAAGTTCATGGCACTCAAGTTTGGCATCCATCACCTCGGGTGTTAATATGTGTACCATGTGATTCAACTCAAGTTGAACGCCGCGCCATTCATGACTCCGCTATGGGCGCAGGTGCAAGAGAGGTTTTCTTAATAGAAGAGCCAATGGCAGCAGCAATAGGTGCTGGTATGCCAGTGAGTGAACCAACAGGATCAATGGTACTTGATATTGGGGGAGGAACAACAGAAGTTGGGATTTTATCCCTCAACGGCATTGTCTTTTCAAAATCTATCCGTGTTGGGGGAGATCGTTTTGATGAAGCGATTATCAGTTATGTGCGTCAACAATATAGCACAGTGATTGGTGAAGTCACCGCCGAAATTATCAAACGGGAAATCGGATCCGCGATTAAAAATGAAGAATTACGCGAGATTACTGTACGAGGACGTAATTTAACAGAAGGAATTCCCCGTAGCCTTAAACTCAACAATAATGAAATCTTCGATGCTTTACAAGAACCATTGATGACGATTATTAGCACAGTAAAAATGGCTTTAGAGAAAATTCCACCAGAATTAGGCTCTGATATTGCCTCAAAAGGTATCGTCTTAACAGGTGGCGGTGCATTACTACGAGATATTGATCGTTTATTGATGCAAGAAACGGGCTTACCTGTCATTCTTGCAGATGATCCCCTAACCTGTGTTGCTCGTGGTGGTGGTCGTGCCTTAGAAATTATTGAGGAACATGGACCTGATATTTTTGCTTTAGATGTTGGGTTCTAAATATGAGTTCTTCGATCGTAGAGGAGCGAACACAAACAATACGAGTTATCGTATTTGTATTAGGCTCAATTATATTAATGTTTGCCGATCATCGTTTGGATTATTTAAAAACGGTGCGTACCCATTTATTGGCTTTAGTTTATCCCATTCATTATTTAGTCAATTTACCCATGGAATGGGGACAGTGGTTATCGACAAGTGCTAATCGTCGGTTTCGATTGCTTGAAGACAATGCAAAGTTACGTAAAGAAAATCTGCATTTGCAAGTGACTTTGCAAAAATTTGATGACTTAAAAAGTGAAAATGATCGTTTACGGCACCTACTTGGCGCTTCTGTGAAAATTGGAGAACGTGTACAAATTGCTGAAATATTAGCAGTTGATTTAGATCCTGCAAAACGCAAAATATTAATTAATAAAGGGAAAAAAGATGGGGTTTTCATTCATCAACCCATCATTGATGCCGTAGGTGTAATGGGACAGGTGATTCATGTTGGGCAATTCTCCAGTGTTGTCATGCTTATTACTGATCCAGAACATGAGCTACCAGTACAAGTAGTACGAACTGGATTACGTACTGTCGCTAAAGGAATGGGTATGGTCAATCGCCTTTCTTTATTATATTTATCCAATACAGGGGTTAATACAGGTATTAAAATTGGTGATTTAATTGTAAGCTCTGGTGATGGTCAAAAATTTCCCAAAGGCTATCCAGTAGGCACGATAATTGAGGTAACACCTGATATTGGTCAACCTTATGCACAAGTACATGCTTCTCCAAGAGCAGCTTTAGAACGCAATCGTGAAGTCTTATTGCTTTGGAAAAATACAAACTGATAATTAAATGAATATGGGTTTAAAACAACATCATGGGAGCTGGGTTCTGATTCTCAGTTTCATTTTTGGTTTTATGTTAGCGATTATGCCTTTACCTGTCTGGGCAATAGCTTGGCGTCCAAATTGGGTGATGATGATTTTAATATACTGGTGTTTAGCTCTTCCACATCGCTTAGGCGTAACAACAGGTTGGATAATTGGGATTATCCATGATGTCTTAACTGATACCTTATTGGGACAACATGCCTTAATTTTTTGTTTAATTGCCTATATCAGTGTGAAATTTCATCGACAAATTCGCTTATTTTCGGTGTGGCAACAAGCAATAACAGTATTTATACTTGTCACAATCAGTCAAGTGCTAGGAATAATGATACGCAGTATTTTCGGACAGCCACACATGCTTGGTTTTTTTATATCCCCTGCTTTGACCAGTATGCTGCTATGGCCTTGGTTATTTATAATCTTGCGCGATCTACGACGCACTTATCGCGTTTCTTGAACTGAGAAGAGCAAAATGTCATCAACACTGATACTTAAAGATGCCAGTCGCGAGAATAAACTATTTAAAAACCGCGTAATACTTGCTTGGGTAATGATGCTGATATTTTTTTCATTGATTGTTGGACGTCTTTTTTTTTTACAAGTTATCGAACATGAAATATATACTACTAAATCTGAAAATAATCGCATCAATATTTTACCGATAGCCCCTAAACGTGGTTTGATTTATGACCGTAATGGTGTACTACTAGCTGATAATCGTGTATCTCATAGCTTAGTTATTATTCCTGAAAAGGTCAAAAAGATTGATTTAGTACTTAAAGTGCTCAGTCAAATCATTACAATAGAAGAACATGATATTACCCGCTTTAAAAAACAAATAAAACAAAACCGCAACTTTAAACCGATTACCTTACGCTATCGACTCACAGAAGACGAAGTAGCCCGTTTTTCCGTTCAACGACACCGTTTTCAGGGTGTTAATATCAAAAGTAATTTCAGCCGCTACTACCCACTTGGTCCAATCGGTGTCCACGCCATCGGTTATGTTGGCAGAATAAATAAACGTGAACTAAAAACGATAAAAGCATCAGAATATATAGGTAGCGATTATATAGGCAAGACAGGTGTAGAAAAATACTACGAAACAGAATTACATGGTAAAACAGGATTTCAACATGTTGAAACCAATGTACAAGGGCGTATTATCCGTATACTAGAACGTACAGCACCACTGCCTGGAAAAAACCTCTATCTCAATATTGATATCTATTTACAAAAATATATTGAAGAAATTCTTGTTGAACATCGCGCTGCTATTGTTGCTATTGAACCTAACAGCGGTGGTGTACTTGCACTTGTTAGCATGCCTAACTATGATCCCAACCTCTTTGTCAACGGCATTGATGTTAAAAGTTATCATGCGCTACGTGATTCACCAGATCGCCCTCTCATCAATCGTGCTATACGGGGTCAATATCCTCCTGGCTCCACAATTAAACCTATTGTTGGTTTAGCTGGATTAGAATATGGTGTGATAACGCCCCAAAAACGGACTTGGTGTCGGGGATGGTATACACTGAAAGGTAGAAAACATAGATATCGTGATTGGAAAAGAGTTGGACATGGTAGTATGGATTTATATAGTGCTATCGAACAATCTTGCGATGTTTACTTTTATGACTTAGCACATGAACTTGGTATAGATCGCCTACACTCTTTTATGAAATGATTTGGATTTGGCAAAAAAACAGGGATAGATATTCTTGGCGAAAAAAGTGGATTAATGCCCTCTAGGGAATGGAAACGCCGTGCACGTGATAAACTTTGGTATCCTGGTGAAACTCTTATTACTGGTATTGGGCAAGGTTTTATGCTCTCAACCCCTTTACAATTGGCAGTAGCCGCCGCCACTTTAGGTAATCGTGGACAATTTAAACAACCCCGCGTTGTTTTTGCGATAGATGATGCTGGTATCAATGAAATAACAGTTGTTCCACCAACTCAACAAACCACGATCACACTTAAACATAATGCTTATTGGGATGCTGCCATTGGTGGAATGAAAGGTGTAGTACATGGGCGGAGAGGAACAGCTCGCCAAATTGCTAAAGATTCAAGCTATATTTTTGCAGGAAAAACTGGCACAGCACAAGTCATTTCCATTAAACAACGAGAAAGTTATGATGCTGATAAAATTGCCAAGAAATTTCATGATCATGCTTGGTTTATCGCATTTGCACCTTTAAAAAAACCTCGTATTGCGATATCGGTGATTGTGGAAAATGGTGGTAGTGGTAGTCATACAGCTGCTCCCATTGCTAAAAAGATCATGGATTATTATCTCTTGCCAAAAAAACCTGTTGTAATAACTGATAACTGATAATATGCACAATTGGCGTAAGACTCATTTTCTACATTTAGACTTCCCTTTGCTTTTAGGATTATTATTATTATCTGGCATTGGATTAGTTGTGTTATATAGTGCTAGTGGGCAAAACATGGATCTCATGTTTCGACAACTGGTACGACTATTATTAGGATTTGGGATTTTGATAGTCCTCGCTCAAATTCGCATACAACATATTGCACGTTTGGTACCTTGGATATACTTGGGTGGGATATTATTATTAATAATGGTTTTGCTGATGGGAGAAACCCGTAATGGTTCGCAACGTTGGGTATTCGGCTTTCAACCTTCAGAAGTCATGAAATTAGCCGTACCTTTAATGGTTGCTTGGTATTTGGCTGATAAACCTTTACCTCCCAGTTATGGACGTTTATTGTTAGCAACCATATTTATTATAATACCTATGATGTTAGTCCTAAAACAACCCGATTTAGGTACAGCATTGTTGATTGGAA
>DAOVTJ010000064.1 GCA_030633165.1 Thiomargarita sp.
ATAGATCTTCAAGCATTGAAACAGCTCGTGACAGATTTTGACGAGGAAATCCTAAAAAATAGAGTGCGTTTAGAGGACGCAAATACAACTTTAAACACACATCAAGAGACAGTACTAAAATTACGTACAATCACTCAAGAGCAATCCACACAATTACAGACTCTTCAATCAGAAGGCTATAAACTCAATGGACGTTTATCTTCCTTAGAAACACTACAAGAAGCAGCTTTGGGTAAACATGATGCGGTTCAAAATGTGTGGTTACAAGCGCAAGGATTATATGAAACACCCCGTTTAGCCCAATATTTACAAGTTGAGGCTGGTTGGGAACGGAGCGTGGAAATCATTTTAGGTGAAAGATTACAAGCCTTATGTATAGAAGATATAACAAGCTTGCAGGTAGCCTTAGAAAATCCACCACAAGGGGACTTCACAGTATTTGAAACCAAGAATTATTCTCCTGGGAACGAAAAAAATGGCATTTCTCCTTTACTTGATAAAATAAAAGCTCCTTGGCCTTTAACAACATTATTCACAGGTATCTCAATTGCCAACACACTAAATGAAGCTTATCATTTGCGTCAACAGCTAGCAGAAAATGAATCGGTGATTACTGCCCAAGGCATTTGGCTAGGTCCTAATTGGTTACATAGTCAACAAAACAATGATGAACATGCAGGAGTAATCGAACGTGTGCAAGAAATTAATGAGATCACTACCAAATTAAACAGTTTGGATGAGACAGTAGAATCCCTTTCAAAAGAATTAGAACAACACAGGACGACCTTACATGACCATGAAAGCTTGCGTGAACAAGCGCAATTCAAAGTTAATGAAATTCACCAACAATTGTCCCACTTAGAATCGCAGCATGGTGCTAAACAAGCGCGTCTTGAACTAATGCAAACACATAAAGAACGGATTGGGAAAGATTCTGCTGAATTAACAGAACAAATTAGTAAAGATAAACAAGATTTACAAAAAATCAGCAACCAATTATATGCTGATTTAGAACAAATGGAACAATTAGCTGATGAACGGGAAGAGTTGACAAAACAACGCAATTTGTACCAAGAAATGCTAATACAAGCCAATGAAGCCTGGCAATTGGCTAAAGATGAACGACATCAAGTTGATATTCGCTTGGAATCGCGACGTACTGATTATACTCATTTGCTACAAAGCATAGAACGTTTAAAACTGCAGTGCGAACACTTGACAACTCAAGCTGCTGAATTAGAAAAAAATTTTAAAGCGATTCCTTTAAGTGATTTGCATAGTGAATTAGAACAAGAGCAATGTAAGCGTAGTGAAATTGAAGAAACACTTTTTCAAGCTAAACAAACAGTTGAGCATTTAGATAATGCCTTGAATGATTATGATGGTGAACGTTTACGTCTTGAATCACGCAGCAATGAATTACGTTCTGATCTCGAAAAAGCCCGTATGGAATGTCAAGCCAATGAAGTGCGTCGGCAAACTTTGGATGAAGAATTAGCAAAAACAGAATTTAGTCCTATTGCATTGCTTGGTGAATTACCTGAAGATGCTGATGAAACCAGTTGGGAAACACAAATTGATATGACTGGGAAAAAAATAGAACGCCTTGGCTCAGTTAATTTGGCTGCTTTAGAGGAATATGAAGAACAATCTGAACGTCAACACTATTTTGATGAACAAGCAGATGATTTAAATAAAGCCTTGAATTCATTAGATAATGCAATAAAAACAATCGACCGTGAAACACGGGCACGCTTTAAGCAAACTATTGATAAAGTTAATGAGTTTTTAAAAAATATGTTTCCACGATTATTTGGCGGTGGAGAAGCGAGCTTGCAATTGATTGGCGATGACGTCCTTAAAGCAGGTGTTACAATTATGGCGCGTCCACCAGGAAAACGTAATACTCATATACATTTACTATCAGGTGGAGAAAAAGCCTTGACAGCAATTGCACTCGTTTTTGCAATTTTTGAACTCAATCCAGCCCCATTTTGTATGCTTGATGAAGTTGATGCCCCGTTAGATGATAGCAATGTTGGACGTTTTTGTACATTGGTCAAATCCATGTCAAAACGCGTACAATTTATTATTATTAGCCACAATAAAATTACGATGGAAATCGCAGAACACCTAATCGGTGTCACAATGCAAGAAGCGGGAGTGTCACGCTTAGTCGCAGTTGATATTGATATGGCAGTCGAAATGGTAAAGGTATAAATTTATGACATTTATAACGAGTTTGTTTCTGAACTTACTTTTACTCCTTATTATTTTAATCGTTTTTGTCTATATTCGTAAAAAGAAGCGTATGCAACAATCGAGAAATATTCTGGCTGAACAACTCGACCGTTCTGTATATAGTGATAGTGAACATTTTGATGATGATCCTATTTTTTCACAAAATTTACTTGACTCTCCCCTGACTGAAACTAATGAAATAAGCACTTTTTCACCTAATGTTTCTATTAAGAAAAAGGAAAAAAGTGAACTTCTCATTATCTTATACATAGTAGCGCAAGATGATTCCTACCTTGAAGGAAGACAGCTTTTAATGTTATTAGAGGAATTAGGATGTAAATATGGAGAATTTAATATTTTTCACCATTATGGATTTGGTGATATCAAAGTCGATCAAGCAGTCTTTAGTATTGCTAATATAATTGAACCTGGCACTTTTGAACCCCAAGAGATGTCAGAAATTTTGATACCAGGTTTAGCTTTATTTCTGCGTTTACCTGGACCATTTGGTGGACGAGTGGGATTTGAACTCATGCTGAAAAATGCTAATCAAATTGTCAAAACATTTGATGCTTATATAGAAGATGAAACACATACACCGCTTGTTCAACAGAAAATCAGTGCCATACGTGAAAGAATCGATAATTTTGAGCAACGGGGAGCGAGTTTATCTATGGTACAACGTTTTTCATGAATGAGAAAGTACCAATTTAGCTTGACATTTAAAATCCAATAGGATTAAATCATAATTTATATTATGAGCATACTGTGAATTAATGCAATTAAATATCAGAACAATAACTAAGGATTAAAATATGGCATGGGAAACAGTTATCGGGCTAGAAATTCACGCTCAATTAGCCACAAAAAGTAAAATTTTCTCTAGTGCAACAACCGCTTATGGTGCAGCACCCAATACTCAAGCTTGTGCAGTGGATTTAGGATTACCTGGTGTTTTACCAGTACTCAATCAAGAAGTTGTACGAATGGCAGCTAAATTTGGCTTAGCTATTAATGCAGCAGTTGCGCCGCGTTCAATTTTTGCGCGAAAAAATTATTTTTATCCTGATTTACCCAAAGGATATCAAATTAGCCAATATGAATTGCCAATAGTTGGCAAAGGTTCCCTTAAAATTGAAGTGGATGATAAAGAAATAAGCATTGGCATCACCCGCGCACATTTAGAAGAAGATGCAGGAAAATCCATACATAAAGAATCTTTTAGCGGTATTGATCTTAATCGAGCTGGTACACCATTATTAGAAATTGTTTCAGAGCCTGATATGCGTTCCGCGAAAGAAGCAGTGGCTTATATGAAAAAAATTCACTCTTTGGTGCGTTATTTGGACATTTGCGATGGTAATATGCAAGAGGGTTCATTCCGTTGTGATGCTAATGTTTCTGTACGTCCACAAGGGCAAGCAGAGTTAGGTACTCGCTCAGAATTAAAAAATATCAACTCATTTCGCTTTGTAGAACGTGCTATCAATATTGAAGTTGAACGCCAAATTGATATTTTAGAAAGCGGTGGCAGTGTAGTACAAGAAACCCGCTTATATAATGCCGATAAAAATGAAACACGTTCTATGCGTAGCAAGGAAGAGGCTAATGATTACCGCTATTTTCCTGATCCTGACTTATTACCCATAGTGATAGAAGCAGAATTTTTAGAACAACTGAAAACTGATTTACCAGAATTACCTGATAATAAAAAACAACGTTTTATGCAAGAATATGCTTTATCTTTATATGATGCCAGCTTTTTGAGCAGTAGTCGTGAACTTGCAGATTATTTTGAAGAAACAGTCAAAATTTCGGGCTGTGAGGTGAAATTATGTGCTAATTGGGTTATGGGAGAATTGTCAGCAGTTTTAAATAAAAACCATAAGGACATCACAGAATCAACAATTACTGCTACCCAACTCGCGGGCATATTACGTCGAATTACTGATAAGACAATTTCTGGAAAAATCGCAAAAAAAGTCTTTGAGGCGATGTGGAAAGGTGAAGGTGATGCTGATAGCATTATTGAAAAACATGGACTTAAACAAGTCACTGACACAGGTGCGATAGAAAAAATAATTGATGATGCTTTAAGCAATAATCCTAAACAATTGCAAGATTACCGCAATGGTAAAGATAAACTATTTGGCTTTTTTGTTGGACAAGTTATGAAAGCCTCAAAAGGAAAAGCGGATCCTAAGCAGGTGAATGAATTATTAAAGAAAAAACTCTCATAGATTTATTTAGCCTTGGGAAAATTCCCAAGGCATCTTAGCTTAGCGATTTCCCAATAAATTATATAATTCAATAATCCCCGTATTCGCTCGAGAAAGATAAGAAGAGAGTACCAAGGAATGATTAGCAAATAAGCCAAACTCTGAACCATTTAAAATCATAGGACTCCAAACCATTTTTTGTGTCGCTTCTAATTCTCTTACAATTTGTAGTAAAGTCATTTCTGCCTGTCTTTGTTCTAAGACATTTTGAAAATCAATTTCTACTGCCCGTAAGAAATGAATTAATGCCCAACACGTTCCTCGAGCTTCATAAAACACATCATCAATTTTCGTCCAAGGCGTTTTTTCTTCTAATTCCTCTGCTAAATTTTTACTCATCCGTATTTGTCCCACACTAGCGCTCAAGCGTTGCGACAAATTACCTAAACGTTTAGCGACATCTCCTAACCAATCCCGCAAATTATTGCTCCCAACTATAAATACTGCGGTTTTATTATCAGGTGCTGCTAATCTATGTAAATAGTTTTCAAGTAAATCAATACCCTCTTGATACTTATTTTCACTGGTTGGCCAAAACCATGATTGATTATCTGTATTAAATTTTGGTTCTGCTAGTGCTAAATCAGGGTCCTCAGACTGGGTGCGAGAACGGCTAAAATTATTACGTAATGCTTTAGAAAAATCACGTATTTGTTGTAAAACGCCCCATTCCCAATTGGGCATATCATCCATAAAAATGCTTGGGGGCATGATATCATTGCTCAAATAACCGCCTGATTTCTCCAATAATGTATTTGCCACCTCAATCAAAGTATTCGTTGTGACATAACCTGTCACCATTTTTTCACTATAATCCTCTGCTTTTTCTTGAGCAAGTTCTTGTACATCAAAAACACTAGGGTCATGATTCCACCATAAGGCAAGTAAAAATATAAAAACAAATACTGTTACTGTAATCAAACGAACACTCCATGCCATCCCTTGCTGTTTAAGATTTTCGGGATGATAGAGTGCTAATAAGGGTGTCAATAACTCTTTAATAAAATTGAATATCTTTATTAAAAATTGAAGTACCTGTTTCGCAGGTTCATTATTCACGCTTATTGTCTCCTTTATGTCAGAATAAAATGCTTATTTATTTCTCAAATGTGTGAGTATCTTCAAATAACAAAGTAGCCTTATATTTTTTTTCAAAAAACACTGCTTGAGTTTGTATATCTGGTTCTAATACTGATATTTTGTTGTGGTCTAATATGCTAATTATTACAAATAATTTTTTATAGTGACTTAAATCTATATTTTTTTTCTTAAAAGTTTTTAATGTCTCTTTTAATTGCTTAGAAGCTCGCTGTATCTTGTCCTTTATGTTCTTCTCTGTTTTTTTTTGAGAAGTGTTATTTTTTATTTCTTTCAATTCGACAAAAATTAATTCATCCGCATTGAAAATTGCAAAATCACATTTAGCAGAATCTTTATTCGAAAGAATGCAATGATCTATTTTAAGAAAATAAAGCACATGTTTGCAAGGATTTTCAACTTTAAATTGTCCTTTACTGACTAATTTACATGGAGAGTTCTGTGGCTTATCGTCATCCATAATCTCAAATATTTCTAAATCAGTTTCTTCTAAACAATTTTTCTCACAGCATGAGCGAAATGTATTATTGAGTTGTTCTATTAAAATCACGATACACACTCATTAAGTTATTAAAGAGCTCCAGAATTTCATAAGAAGCACTATCCAGTTCATTATTTGGAATTAATCCTGTATCATTATCAATAAGATTAACAGAAAAAATATCATCATTTGATAAATCATAAAGAGATATCTCCGATATAAAACTGCTTAAACCTGATATTTCAAGAATTTTTTCTTTTGAATTTGGATATTCAGTCACAATTTGAGAAGCAAAAAGTAAATTATTAATTGAAGTCGGAATATAAGGACTATGCGTTGTCAGAACAATTTTATGCCCAAAACTTAAAACTTTTTCAGCTAAAAACTCAATCAGATCTTTTTGTGCAACAGGGAAGAGATTAAGTTCAGGTTCCTCAAAGATATAAGTCTTTTTTGTTTTAGCATGGCTAAAATATTCAAAAACAATGAGTGCTGGAATCACCGCCTGAAGTCCACTTGCTGATTCTGATAATAGAATTCTTTTATCATTTGATAAAATGATGTAATCCTTACCATTTTCTTTTTGGTAAGTAACATCAAATAAACCAATGTGTTGTTGTTTGATAAGAGATGAAATTCTATTAAAAGTGCCTGTAAAATCTAACAATGTTTTAGGAAAAAGACTAATCAATTTCTCTTTATCAAGGGCAGCATATTTTTCAGATAAAAAACTAACAACACTTCTTTCTGCAGGAAGATAGATCACTTCATTAAAAGTCGTGGGAACCAGTTGATTAAGAAATTTGTGAATTCCTTCTTCAATCTTGCTATTAATATTATAAAAGGCATTTCTTTCAAAAACATTTAAGATATTCTCAGAAAAAGCAGAATGAATTTCGCCCTTATTATAAGTAAAACAAAAACCAATATCGGACTGGTACTCAATGTAAGTATCAGGTTTCAAAAAATTAACGATTTGATAATGAGCTAATTGACTTTGAAAAAACTTTACATTAAGAATTTCTCCTTCCCAAAAATTAACGCTTCTAAAAATCGCTACTAATTTAGCAAGTGTACTTTTACCTGTACCCGTTTTCCCAATGAAAACAGTTAAATCTTTGAGCTGTACCTCTATATTTTGGATAGCAGCAAAATGTTTGACAATAAGCTTTTCCATAGATTGTATTATTCCTGATAAGGTTTAAAGCGTCTTTTATCATAATAAAAAATAACAAAATCTCCGTCTTCATTGATCAATCCCAATAATAAATCAAGGGGTTCATTGAAATAAGCAGAACCAGCATCTTGTTTGTTCATATCTCTTAAAGGTGACTCTAAAATTTCCATGACAATAGCTGGTTCATTCAATGCTGGTCTTATTTTATTTTTTAAACTTTCTTTCCAAACGACCAAATCTCCAGATTTAAGATCATAAATCTTATCAAACATATCCTTTGCCGTTTTTAGCCTGCTAATATGCTCAGGTATATTTTCAATTCTTTGGTTGTGAAACCGTTCACTAAGCATTTTTGCAAGATCTGTATTTTTTACCATAAACTTTTTCTCTTCAAAATCACAATAATTCAGTATTGAATTAAGTCCACGTACTACCATTCAACGCAACACGAAAACCAACATTATCATATAAATTAACTGTTGAAAGCCAATTACGAGTGGTACAACGGCAATACCATTGGGTACCAAGCCACGACCCCCCACGTAGTATCCGTTTTGAAGATACGCCTCCTTCTTCCCAGACGCGAGCATAAGCAGGGGCACCCTTATAATTATCATGCCAAGGGTCGGCACACCATTCATAAACATTACCATGCATATCGTAAAGACCAAAAGCATTTGAGGGAAAGCTACCAACATTGGTTGTTTCCTCACGAAAAATGCCATTTGGCTCTGCTTGAGCATTATAGTTTACTAATTCAGTAGTAATAGTATCGCCATAGTGAAAGGGACTGGTTGTATTTGCCCGACAAGCATATTCCCATTCTGCTTCACTTGGTAAACGATAGGGGTGACCAGTTATGTCAGAAAGCTTCTGACAAAATTTTATGGCATCATGCCATAAAACTCGTTCAACTGGGCGTTTATCTCCTCTAAAAAAAGACGGATTATTTCCCATTACAGCTTTCCATTGCCCTTGTGTGATAGGATATTTACTCAGATGAAAGGGTTTCACAGTAACTTCATGTGCTGGACTTTCATCTGCATCTTCATCTTTACTTAGCTCTATGTTAGCAGTTCCCATCAAAAATGTACCGCCTGGAATATCATTCATTTCTAGCGTAATATCATTACCCAAATCTTCAGCATGGTATTTGACTTGTTTGCATTCTCTAAGGCTTATTTCTCCTGATGAATTAACGGTGATAAGCTCAAATTCAAAAAAATTATCTTCTTTTTCTCCTCCGTCCTCCTTGACTTCCTCATATTTTTTTTGTGCTTCACTTAGATATCTTTTCAATGTCTTGCCAGTCAAATAAGTCTCATAAGATTGCGCTGTATTGTGTTGTAATGCCTCCTGCCAAGCTTCTTCATCTTCAGTTTGTTCGACTGTAAAAAATTCACCAGTTCCCGATAAACTAATGCCATTAACACTCACATTTTCAGAACTAACTATAAGATGCACAAAAATCGAATGAGTAAGACTACTCTCATACAAATCTTTCGCAAAATCACGGTTAGCAATAATATACAAACCATTATTTACTGGATTTAAAACATTTACCCAAGCATTCCATTTTATTTCTAATGGAAAACAACCCTTCTCAATATCATATTTATCTTTCAATAAACTTGCAGTGCCAGCTAAATAAGGACCATTCTTTTCCAGTCTTTTTTTAAATTCATCTTTAAATTCAAACACATCCCGTGTAAGCTTTGGTGCTTCATCTTGCGGCGCTTTTTCTGCTTGATTCATCATAAAAACCTTTTTTTTATAGCTGTTAATTATTATAAAATCTCAAGTCAAAATTTTATCATGATCTTAAAAGGAAAAGATAAGCTTATTTACCTTCCCCTTTATTATATAATAATCATTTTCCTTAACACACTCGTTGGATAATTTCTTTATTACTAAATAGCATATTATATATAATAAATATTAGGGAATAAAATGAACTAACAAAATAAAAAGTTATTTGTAAGATAACTTTAAATTAGATTATTAAATAATAATTTCAATTGCTTGTTTTTTTATCAGATAATGAAAAATGCTTTTCTCTAGTGAGAACTTATTATCTATCATGTACTTTTTTTTTTAAGACTAGTTATGTTAGACTTAGTATTTTTTTTATATTAACTATTGAGGTTATGCATGCTAACAGAGGCATTAACTCAAATCAAACAAGGTGTTCACGAGATATTACGAGAAGATGAATTACGTACAAAATTAGAAAGTGGCAAACCCCTACGCATCAAGGCTGGCTTTGATCCGACAGCGCCTGATTTGCATTTAGGACATACTGTGCTACTTAATAAATTGCGTCAATTTCAAGATTTAGGACACACTATTTTCTTTTTAATTGGTGATTTTACTGGTATGATTGGCGATCCCACAGGTAAAAATGTGACCCGCCAACCATTGTCAGATGAAGACGTGTTAGAAAATGCACGTACTTATCAAGCGCAAATCTATAAAATTCTTGATCCTAACACCACACAAGTTTGTTTTAACTCGCAGTGGATGAATAAAATGGATGCGAGAGGTTTGATTAAACTGGCTGCTCAACACACTGTTGCCCGCATGTTGGAACGTGATGATTTTCATAAACGATATACAGGTGGTGAACCCATCGCCCTTCACGAATTTTTATATCCGTTAATACAAGGCTATGATTCAGTAGAATTAAAAGCAGACATCGAATTAGGGGGAACGGATCAAAAATTTAATTTGCTAGTTGGACGTGAATTGCAAAAACATTATGGACAAACACCACAAGTTGTTTTGACAATGCCAATTTTAGAAGGTTTAGATGGTGTACAGAAAATGTCGAAATCCTTAAAAAATTATATTGGCATTGAGGATCCCCCAATTGACATGTTTGGTAAAATTATGTCAATTTCTGATACGTTGATGTGGCGTTATATTGATTTATTAAGCTTTACTCCCCCCTCGCAAATTCAACAATGGCAACAATCGGTTAATGACGGTGCAAATCCACGTGATATTAAAGTTAAATTTGCCCAAGAAATTGTTGAACGTTTTCATAACCGAACAGCAGCAGAGCATGCTTATGAAGATTTTGTTGCCCGCTTTAAGCAAGGTAAAATGCCTGATGAGATGCCACAAATAACATTGAAAACAGGTGATATCGCAATAGCCAATTTGCTCAAGCAAGTAGGTTTAACACCAAGTACCTCTGAAGCGATACGTATGATTAAGCAGGGCGCCGTCAAAATTGACGGTGAACGAATCAGTGATCGTACTCTAAAAATGCCTACTGATTCAAACCATGTCTATCAAGTGGGTAAACGCCGTTTTGCACAAGTCAAAATTCAAAGTATTTAAATAAAATATGCAAGCCTTTACAACATTAACAGGTTTGGTAGTCCCATTGGATCGTGCCAATATTGATACGGATGCCATTATTCCAAAACAGTTTTTAAAATCCATTTATCGCACAGGTTTTGGAGCAAATTTATTTGATGAATGGCGTTATTTAGATCATGGAGAGCCTGGGCAAGATTGTATCAATCGCCCCTTAAATCAAGATTTTGTACTAAATTTACCCCGTTATCAAGGGGGGCAGATTTTACTAACACGTCGTAATTTTGGTTGTGGCTCTAGCCGTGAACATGCCCCTTGGGCGTTGCTTGATGACGGTTTTACGGCGATTCTTGCACCGAGTTTTGCAGATATTTTTTATAATAATTGTTTTAAAAATGGTATATTACCCATTATTTTAGATGAAAATGTTATTGATTCTTTATTCAAAGCAGTCGAGGTAACACAGGGTTATAGTCTTAGCATTGATTTGGCAGCACAAACTGTGACAACGCCAAATGGTGATAATTTGAACTTTACTGTAGATTCCTTTAGAAAGCATTGTTTGTTAAATGGCTTAGATGACATTAGTTTAAGTATGCAGCATGCTGACACGATTGTTGCTTATGAGAAACAGCGAAAACAAGAAGCCCCTTGGCTTTTCCAGGAATAGGAAAATTTTGATGACTAAAACAATCGCAGTTTTACCAGGTGATGGTATTGGCCCTGAAATTATGGAAGAGGCCATAAAAGTATTAAAAACTTTACAAAATTCATTTGGTTTGGATGTTCAATTAGAACAAGGTTTAGTTGGAGGCGCTGCTATTGATGCGACTGGATATCCATTACCTGCTGAAACCCTAGATTTAGTGAAAAAGGCAGATGTGGTATTATTGGGAGCAGTTGGGGGAACTAAATGGGAATCATTAGAAATCGCCCGTCGTCCAGAAAAAGGCTTATTAGGTTTGCGTTCAGAACTCAAACTTTTTGCTAATTTAAGACCAGCTATACTATTTCCAGAGTTAGCGAACGCCTCAACGCTAAAACCAGAGGTTGTTGATGGATTAGATATTTTAATTGTACGTGAATTAACAGGTGGTATTTATTTTGGGCAACCGCGGGGTATTCAAACACTTGAAAATGGCGAGCGGCAAGCTTTTAATACTCTAGTCTATAGTGAAAGTGAAATTGAACGCATTGCACGAGTTGCCTTTAAAAGTGCTGAAAAGCGGCAAAAACGTCTTTGTTCAGTTGATAAAGCTAATGTATTAGAAGCAACTGAATTTTGGCGAGA
>DAOVTJ010000054.1 GCA_030633165.1 Thiomargarita sp.
CATTGAATCCCAATATCTGGATCATCCCAACGAATACTGCCTTCATCTTCAGGATGATAATAATCTGTACATTTATAGTGAAAATCAGCGGTGTCTGAAAGCACACAAAATCCATGTGCCAAGCCTGGCGGAACATAAAATTGTTGATGAGTATCTGCGGATAAAGTCACGCCTACCCATTGTCCAAAAGTTGGCGATGTTTTGCAAATGTCCACCGCGACATCAAATACACGACCACTGGTGACACAAACCAGTTTGCCTTGTGGATGTTGTTTTTGAAAATGTAACCCACGCAATACGCCTTTTGCGGAGTAAGAGTGATTATCTTGTACAAAAGTTTCTTGAATACCAGCTTCGGCATAACGAGCAGCATGAAAAGTTTCTAAAAAAAAACCGCGTGCATCGCCAAAGACTTTAGGGCTTATGAGTAAAACACCTGGAAGAGCAGTTTTTGTGACTTTCATTAGATTTCTTGTTCTAAAATCAAGTGGAGGTATTTGCCATAATCGTTTTTATTCAATGGTTTCGCTAATTCAATCAATTGCTCAGCGCTGATATAGCCTTTGCGCCAAGCGATTTCTTCGGGACAAGCAATTTTAAGTCCTTGTCGTTTTTCAATAGTTTGTACAAATAAAGAGGCTTCCAATAAAGCTTCATGAGTACCTGTATCTAACCAAGCGATACCAGGTCCCAGTTTTTCTACAGATAAGGCATTGCGTTGCAAATATATCTTATTGACATCGGTGATTTCCAATTCACCACGGGCTGAGGGTTTAATGCTTTTGGCAATTTCTATGACGTCATTATCATAAAAATAGAGTCCAGTGACTGCATAACGAGATTTTGGATCTTGAGGTTTTTCTTCAAGACTAATCGCTTTACCCGCCTTATCAAATTCAACAACACCATAACGTTCTGGATCATGTACTGGATAGGCAAATACTGTTGCACCGCTTGTAGGCGTTCTTTGCACAGTTTTTTGAAAATCATGTCCATAAAAAATATTATCACCCAATATCAGTGCACACTTATCTGTACCAATAAAGTTTTCTCCGATAATAAAAGCTTGTGCTAAACCTTCTGGTTTTTCTTGCACAGCATAAGTGATATTTATACCCCATTTTGTGCCATCGCCCAATAATTGTTCAAAACGTGGCGTATCTTGTGGCGTCGATATCAACAAAATATCCCGAATATCTGCCAACATTAATGTTGCCAATGGATAATACACCATTGGTTTATCATAAATGGGTAATAATTGTTTAGAAACAACTTGCGTTGCTGGTGATAAACGTGTGCCTGCGCCGCCTGCTAAAATAATCCCTTTCACTTAATAACTCCTAATCGTTCCCCTTGATAACGCCCATCGCGCACCCGTTGACACCATTCCCTATGATCCAAATACCATTGTACTGTTTTACGTAAACCTGTTTCAAAGGTTTCCCTTGGTTTCCAGCCCAAAGTGTGTTGAATTTTACTAGCATCAATAGCATAACGTAAATCATGCCCTGGACGATCAGTCACAAAAGTGATTTTGTCACTATAAGGTGATGACATTGGGTGTAATTCATCAAGAAGTTGACATAATGTTTGTACCACTTCCAAATTATTTTTTTCATTATGTCCACCAATATTATAAGTCTCACCAAGTTTGCCATGTTCTAAGACTAAACATAGTGCACGCGCATGATCATCAACATATAACCAATCACGTATATTCTCACCTTTCCCATAAATGGGCAACGGTTTTCCTTCTAAAGCATTTAGAATAATTAAAGGAATAAGTTTTTCTGGAAATTGATAAGGACCATAATTATTGGAACAATTGCTTGTGACAACTGGTAAATTAAATGTATGATGCCAGGCTCGTACTAAATGATCAGAGGCAGCTTTACTGGCTGAATAGGGTGAATTGGGTTGATAAGCTGTACTTTCAGTAAATAATCCTGTTTGATCTAAACTCCCATAGACTTCATCTGTTGAAACATGATGAAAACGAAACCGCGCTTTTTCCGTACTTTCAAGGGTTTCCCAATAACGTCGAACCGTATCAAGCAAAGTGTAAGTTCCAACAATATTAGTATGAATAAACTCAGCTGGTCCTTCAATGGAGCGATCAACATGTGATTCTGCAGCTAAATGCATAACAGCATCAGGCTGAAATTGGGTTAATTCTTGCCATAATGCGGGAGAATCACAAATATCAACTTGAGCAAAATGATAACGAGAATTATCTGATATGGGTAACAAAGACTCAAGATTGCCAGCATACGTGAGTTTGTCAATATTTAGAACGCTTATATCAGTTTCATTAATAAGATAACGAATAACTGCAGAGCCAATAAATCCTGCACCACCGGTAATGATAAGTTTCAAATTAAATCCTCTTCAATACCCCCAAGGTGGGGGAATGAAAAATTATTCAGTCATTGGGCTGCTGGAGAGGTGAATTTCAACACGACGGTTTTCAGCACGTCCTGAGCTTGTCCTGTTGCTGGAAATAGGATTATCTTCCCCTTGACCCTCAATAGTAATTTTATCAAGTGAAATACCTTGTTTGATAAAGAAATTTGCAACACTTTTTGCTCGTTTCTCAGACAAGTCTTGATTATATATTTCACGTCCCATGCTATCAGTATGACCCAATATCATGATTTGGTTAGCAACATTTGCATTATTGATAATATTTTCAAGAATAACATACGCTTGGGGAGTTAATTCACTGCTATTAAAAGCAAAATGTAAATCACGAAGCACGACCAACGGACGGCAAGCATTTGCTTCACACGCAGATTTATAAACTGGTGCTTTACTCAAAATTGCTGTTACCGGTGGACATCCCGTCTCATCCACTGCTACACCAAATGGCGTATTTAAACACAAATCCTTGTAATCCAACACACTATCTTGATCCAGATCTACTGGACAACCAGTAGAATCAACACCATTGTTAATTTCTCTTGATGTATTATTTGGGCACGAATCTAAATAATCTGCTACAGTGTCTCTATCGCTATCTATAGAACAACCTTTTTGAACACCGCTTTGAAAAACACCATTAACAAGTTGTTCAGGGGTATTTTGAGGACATTGATCTTCATCATCAGGTATACCATCGTTATCAAGATCGATGTCTTTTTCAACTTCTACAATCTCACCGCATATTTCAAAGCGTTCAGTGCGTGTATGAGACGTGTTTGGCGTCTGGACACATTCATGTTGACGCGTTGTTAGAACTGGATTACCATTAGAATCAAGAAGATAAAAACTTTTTTTCTCAAAAGCCATAACACTTGATAATAATGTACTGGCGATAATTCCTATTAAAATTTGACGAATAGAGTAATTAGACATAAATAATTGCTCTTCAAAAAAATGAATTGTTATGAGTTTTTACTAATCACTGCTACTGCAAAAGAGGATCAAGTTTTCCATCTTTCTCTAAAGCTGCAAGATCATCGTAGCCACCCACATGATGCTCTCCAATAAAAATTTGAGGAACAGTACGCCGCCCACTAATTTTCATCATTTTTTCCATTTCATCAGGATTATCATCAACAAAAATTTTAGTTATTTGCACAGCTTTTTTATTAAGCAAAGATTCTGCCATTGTGCAATAAGGGCAAACATGTGTAGAATACATACGGACGGTAGGCATATTAAAAAACTCTCCTGCGAAAATAGATTTTTTGGGTGAAATTACATTAATAAATATTCTAATGGCAATGCCAAAAGGCATTGCCATCTTTCAAAAAAAGTGACTTATACCCACTGTGCAAAGTTACCTTTGTTACCACTGCTGCCATCAGCATAACCAGCTTCATAATCCTTTGTCAGGCGTTGTTCTTCAATCATAGGGTTGTGCAAATAGCCACCCATCCAACCAAGCATATAATCACGCTTTACCTGCTTACTTTCCATTTCAGTGACGGCATCATAGTAGGTTTGATCCATTATTTTAGTCCCTCTTAACAATATAGTGATTAAAGAATTGTCAATTCTAGCATATAAGATTTTTAGAATATACCCTTTAAAAGTTATCAGTTATCAGTTATCAGTTGGATTCTAGTATTGACAAAATACATTAGTAGTATTATTAATATTAATTCCTACTTTTTTATTTAGTCAATAAGTATGAAAACTATAGATGATTTAGTTTCAGAATGCCTAAGAACAGTTCGTGAAATTTTACCTTGGGATTTAGATGTTCTCCTGAAGAAAAAGCGTTCTCTACAATTACTTGATATACGAGAGCCTTCTGAATTTGAACTATTACATATCAAAGGCTCTCTAAATGTTCCCCGTGGGATTTTAGAACAAGCTTGTGATTATGGCTATGATGAAACAGTACCAGAGCTTGTCACCGCTCGAGATAATGAACTTATTATCATTTGTCGCTCTGGAAAACGTAGTGTTCTTGCTGCTCATACGCTACAAATAATGGGGTATAACTCCATTTTATCCTTACGAACAGGTGTTATAGGATGGAATGATTATGAATTACCCTTACAAGATATGAATAAAAAGGTGGTAAGTCTTGATGTTGCTGATAATATTTTAATGCCGCACCTGACGCCAGAACAAATGCGACCACGAACATAAGCAATATTAGAATATCCTGAAATATTAATATATGTGGTATAATGCTGCTGTTGTTTTGACTTATAGGTAAATAATAATGAAAACAGTAGATGAATTAGTTGCTGAATGCCTAAAAACGGTTAATGAAATTTTACCCTGGGATTTACAAGAACATCTTCAAACAGATTCACCACCACAATTACTTGATGTACGAGAACCTTCTGAATTTCAGATGCTACATATTAAAGGCTCTATAAATGTTCCCCGTGGGGTTTTAGAACAAGCTTGTGATTATGGGTATGATGAGACTGTTCCTGAACTTGCTGCTGCTCGGGATCAGAAGATTATTGTTATTTGTCAGTCTGGTAAACATAGTGCCCTTGCCGCTCATACCATGCAACAACTGGGTTATCAATCTGTGTTGTCTTTAAGAACAGGAGTTAAAGGTTGGAATGATTATGAATTACCCTTACAAAATATTGATAAACAAATAGTAGATATTAATGAGGCTGATACTATACTAGTACCGCATGTTCAACCTGAACAAATGGGACCTTAATCATGTAGGGTGAGTAACGGTGTTACCCACCCTAATGCTTGCACTCTCCGCTGTTGCAATTCTTTTCCTATTGCAGCGCCTTGAAATCCATCTGCTAATACTGTTGTCACATCCACTTTTTGGGCAATTTTAAATGCATGACGACATTGTTCAGGATAAGATAGATCGTAAATAGCTTCACAAGCTAACAAAAATTGTTCAAATCGTTGTGGACGACGGAAAGCATCTAAACGTTGGAAAAGGTTTAGTAAAGCTTCAGGTGAAAGTTCAGCAACACGGTGACAATCACTATGATAACGGGCTACCATGATAGCCAAATCATGGTATTGGCTAGGCACACAATAGCGTTGACATAAGGTTTCTATGCTCTCATGATCTAAATTATGGATTAACACAGCAAAACGCACTTGTGTATCAGATGTCAATTGTACAGCTTCTTGTAAACACAAGCGTGTGCCAAAAATACGGTTAATTTCAGGAAAAATACGTTCTAAAGCGCCTGAGGTTTGTAAAACGTTAAAAAAACTTAATACTTGTTTTTCTCTCAAAGCCCCTACAGTTTCTTGCCACACACGTTCCGCCACTAAGGCATCCACTTCGCCACTATTAACCATTTCGATCATTAAGGCTAATGTCTCTTCAGCAACGCGAAACCAAATCGAGCCGCAAAGCGTGCCAAGCGCAAAATGCGTACAGGATCTTCTACAAAAGCAGGAGAGACATGTCGTAAAATACCAGCTTGTAAATCCGCTAAACCATTAAATGGATCAAAGATTTTCCCGTCTGCATCAAGTGCCATCGCATTAATGGTTAAATCACGTCGTTGTAAATCATCTTCTAAAGAGACATCAGGTGCCGCATAGACGTTAAATCCTGTATAACCAGGCTTAGTTTTACGCTCTGTGCGAGCTAATGCGTATTCTTCACGTGTCGTGGGATGTAAGAAAACAGGAAAATCTCGACCAACTTGTGTGTAGCCGAGTTTAAAGAGCATCTCTGGTGTTGCACCGACAACAACCCAGTCTTTATCTTTACAGGGCAAACCCAGGTATTTATCACGTACAGCACCGCCAACTTGGTATATTTTCATGTATTTATTCTCAAGGATTTATTAGCATGTCGTAAATAAACACGCAATTGGCGAAAGGTTTGTACATCCAAGGCATCTTTCCAAATAACGAGTGTGTGACCCAATACACGTAATATCACTAATTGTGGATGATTATAACTGCCTGATGCTATTGCTTCTTGCCCAGTTTGTAGTTGTAACCCTTTATCATAATGCAAAATGCATCCATATAGTGGATGATTATTTAATTGTAAATGTCGGTGAGAGGCATGTTGTGCACTCATTAATACAAATAAGCTTAAAACTAATTTAACCGCAATGGGTAAGATTAAGGGTATTAATAATAATAATGCACCACAATGCAATCCTATTAATACGATCGCAAAACGTTTAGAAAATTGAGGTTTTAAATGTAGTGGAGTGGTAAAATTAGACATGAGATGTGATATGATGACAAAATAGAAAATTGAAAAAAGGCATCAATTGTGGATTCACCTATTGTTATTGCGATCAGCGTATTCGTGAGCATATATTTTATATGGTATTTAATTCGTGTATTCGCCGATTTTTTTTTAGTCAGTATTGCACTTTGTAGTGCTGTATTAAGCTATTATATTCCAAATCTTTACCCTATGATTCATTTAGGCTTAAAAGAAACCAATCTTTTAAACATATTAGGGATGACTTGGTTGCCTGAACAACCAGACACTGCTGCCATTATTATCATAGCAGGCTTGATTGTTGTTGTGGCAGTATTGATTTCTATACCGATTCTACCATTTTCAGCCACTTATCGAATCATGTTTGGTATAGAAGGTCCTGTATTTAGACAAAAAGAGGCTAAAGTCCGAAATTGGATTATTGAAGAAGTTCAGCATTGTCATGACAAGAAAATAAATGAAAAAAGTAACAGTAATTGATTATGGTATGAGCAATCTACGCTCTGTCAGTAAAGCTTTAGAGCATGTTGCAGGTAAGGACTGGCAAGTGTTGGTGAGTGATAAAGCGGATGTGATACTTCAATCTGATAAAATCGTTTTTCCAGGACAAGGGGCGATAGGCAATTGCATGACATTACTGAAGCAAACAGGTGTTGACGCTGTCATTAAACAAGCCCTTGAAAAACCATTTTTAGGCATTTGCCTTGGATTACAAACCTTATTGAGTCATAGCGAAGAAAGCGGTGGGACAACAGGTTTTAATTGGATTAATGGTACAGTACGCCATTTTGTTCAATCTGATATACATATCAAAATTCCTCACATGGGTTGGAATCAAGTTCAACAGAAACAATCTCATCCCTTATGGAAAGGCATTTCAGATAATAGTCGATTTTATTTTGTACATAGTTACTATGTTGATCCAAAAGATAGCCAATTCGTAATGGGGAGTACGCCTTACAGTGGGATTGACTTTACTTCTGCAGTAGCACGGGATAATGTTTTTGCCGTGCAATTTCACCCAGAAAAAAGCCAGCATGCTGGACTAAGATTATTAAAGAATTTTTTAGAGTGGTAGACACTTGTTTTGTAGTTTTTTTTTATTTGATTTTATTAATAGGAGATATACTTTTGGCTAATTCTGCTCAAGCAATTAAACGAGCTCGTCAATCTGAAAAACATCGTCAACATAAGGCAGGGCAACGTTCTATGTTGCGGACCTACCTGAAAAATGTACTTAAAGCTATTTCGAGCGGTGATATGGCGGCGGCACAAACCGCTTATAAAAATGCCCTTCCTGTCATAGATGGTATGGCTAATAAAGGGTTAATTCATAAAAACAAGGCAGCTCGGCATAAAAGTCGTCTTAATAAACATATTCATGCTATGCAAGCAACCGCTTAAAAGGTGGTTTAATCGGATTTCTTGTCGGAAATCCGATTCGATGAGGGAATTATTTGCTCTACCAAAATCAGATGTAATCGTTTAGGACCATGTGCCCCTAATTGAATCGTTTGCTCAATATCCGCTGTACGTGAAGGACCAGTGATAAAATTTACCGTACGCGGCGGATGTGTGCGGATATGTGTCCAAACATCTTCAATATGTGCCACCAAATCTTCCTTATGTAAAATGACAATATGATTTTCAGGTAAAAAATTTAAAGTGGTTGGGCTAGCAGGACTTGATAATAAGACAACACTGCCCGTTTCAGCAATACCTGCAAATGCTTGACTCACACTGACCACATCTTCTGCTTGAGCCGCACGATATTCAAGATGTAATTTATTAGGCCACGGTAACATTTTTAAACGAGCATCTGCCACTATTTTTTGAGGCAAATGATGTTTTGATAAAAATTCTAAGATTGCAAAAGGAATATCCTTAACATTAGGAATTAATTCTAATGTGCCTGATACTTTTTCTATTTTTTTGATAAAAATAGACCGCAAATCTTGTCCCAAAACAGGTTGCACCGTATGTGCTGCTAAATGCTTTTTATGATCCTTTTGCTTTTCTAATGATTTACGTATCTTATTTAAAATATTGTGACGTGCTTGATTCATGATTTTACCCTAAGGGTTGTTTCTGTCAAAATGAAAATCCGATATTTATCTTAACTATAAAAATATTTTTGTAGACATAATCATTTTTATTTTGTTACAATATCTCACAGATTTTTTGAGACGTGTCAATAGAAACGATCTTTATCCTAGATTATCTAAAAAGAATATCTAAAATTCTTAATAAAATGAATGAGGTTTTTTTGATGAAAAAATTGTTAGTAATTAGTGGTTTAGTGCTTTCGATGTCTGCTCTGAATTCAGCTTATGCTGTTGAACCTGTTACTACAGGCGTAGTAGCTGCAGCTGCTGCTAAGGTGACTGCGGCTCAAGTAGTTGCTGTAACAGCAGGTGTTGCAGGGGCAGGGGCAGCCACAGCTTTAACTGGAGCAGGTATTGGTGTTCTTGGTGGCGCAGGTACAGCCGCTATGATGAATGAGCGTTTATTTAATGATGATAAACAACGTTGTCAAGATAAACCAAGAGCTTGCAAAAAAGCAAAAATTGGTACATGGACTGGTGCTGGTTTGGGAACAGCTGGTGTTATTGGTACTATAGCAGCCGCAGGCGCAAGCGCAAGTGGTTTAACAGCCATTGGTGGTGCAGTTGGTGGTGGCTTAATTGCAGGAGCTAGCTTGTTAGTGGCAGCCCCAATTGTTGCAGCAGCAGCAGTTGGCGGAGCAACTTATTGGTGGTTTGCTCGTGACGATAAGGCTGAAGATGCTAATGCAGAAGAAACTTCTATACTTGAAGATGCTTTAAGTACAGCAGCCACCGTTTCAGATGCTGTGACAAATGCTGTATCAGAAACAGTTGAGAAAGCGAAAGAAGCAGCAAAAACCATGTCTGATACAGTTGCGCCATCTGAAGAGGCAGCAAAAACTGTCTTAGAAGAAGCTACGCAATAAGAAAGCATGTTTTTATGTAGTTTATAGAGCCTGGTAGCTAATGCTATCAGGCTATTTTTTTGTCTAAAACTTGTGAGAAACGATATTAATGACTCAATACATTACTGATGAGGCTTATCAATCTAATATTTTAAAAGGGGTGTCTCGAACATTTGCGCTAACTATCCCACAACTCCCCTCTGATTTATGCAACATCGTCAGTAATGCCTATTTATTATGTCGTATTGCTGACACAATAGAAGATGAAACGAATTTAACACCTGCTCAAAAAATACAATTTTCTCAAGAATTTGTTCAAGTTATCGCTGGAGATTATCCACCGGAAACATTGAGTCAATCCTTATTTCCCTTGTTATCCGATAAAACCATAGCTGCTGAAAAAGATTTGATTTTCAATATGCATCGCGTGATTCATCTCACACACCGTGGAACAACACCGCAACAAGATGCAATATACCGCTGTGTGCGTATTATGACAAAAGGAATGGTAGAATTTCAACATAGCACTCTGGCAGGTTTAAAAGATCAGTCAAACATGGATCGTTATTGCTATCATGTTGCTGGTGTCGTTGGTGAAATGCTGACAGATTTATTTTGTGATTACTCACCACATATCGCAAAACACAAAGATAGCTTACGAAGCATGGCGGTGTCATTTGGGCAAGCCTTACAAATGACTAATATTTTGAAAGATATTTGGGAAGATCATCAACGTGGTGTTTGTTGGTTACCTCGTGATGTGTTTCTCGCGAAGGGATTTGACTTGAAAAATTTATCCCCAAAGCATTATAATCCAGCTTTTGGTGAAGGTTTGGCAGAATTGATTAGCATTACCACTGCACATTTACATCAGGCATTGCGTTATATTATCCTAATCCCACCTAATGAAAAAGGTATCCGTCGTTTTTGTTTATGGGCAGTGGGTATGGCGATATTAACTTTGCGACTTATTAATAAGCGGCGTGATTTTCATGAAAGTCAACAGGTCAAAATTTCACGTCAACAGGTCAAAATGACGATCTTAGTGAGTAATCTCATCACTAGCCAGAATACCAGTTTACAGCTGATGTTTAAATTATTAACACGAACATTAGCAAAATAAAGTTTGCAAATTATCATTAAGTATTGTAAAATCTCATCCTTCAAATATGCCGGCGTAGCTCAGTTGGTAGAGCAGCCGATTCGTAACCGGCAGGTCGGGCGTTCGATTCGTCTCGCCGGCACCATTCTTGTCAGTTTTATAACTGATAACTAACACGCTATGTTCAATGCAATCAAAATTCTCTATATAGAAGACGACAAAGTTGCCGCCATTTATGCCTGTAAGAAATTAGATAAATATGGCTATGTTGTTGATATTGCTAGAGATGGCAAAGAAGGACTTTCCAAGCTAGAAAAAAACACTTATGACCTTGTAGCAGTTGATTATCTGTTACCTGATATGAATGGTTTACAGGTGTTACAAGTTTTAGCGAAAAACAAATTAAAAATTCCCATCATCATGATCACTGGCACAGGTGATGAACAAATCGCAGTTGAAGCGATGAAACTCGGTGCTACTGATTATCTTATAAAAGACATCAAGAACAATTATCTTGAACTTTTACCTGGCATTATTAAATCTGAATTAGAAAAACAGAAACTTAAAATAAAAAAACAAGCCACTGAAAAAGCTTTAGCACATACATTAGCAGAGTTGGAAATTATTTTAGATAATTCTCTGCTAGGTATTGCATTTTTTGATGACGGAAGAACATTTATCAGAGTTAATCGCAAATTAGAAGAAATATTTGGCTATTCTGAAAATGAATTAAAAGGATGTACAACAGAAATATTATATTCTTCTCCTCAAAACTACAAACGGATTGAAAAAGAAAGTTTTTCTATTATTAAAAAAGGCGAGACTTACGAAAATGAACATCAGATGCGACGAAAAGATGGCACGCTGTTTTTATGTCGTTTCTTAATTAAAGCCACTTATTCCACTGATCTGTCTAATACGTATGTTTGGAATCTGGAAGATGTGACCAAGCAAAGACAAGCAGTCGAAACTATGCGCCTAACAGCGACAGTATTTGAAGTTTCTACTGAAGGGATTATTGTTACTGATGCTCAAAATCATATCATCATGAGTAATCCTGCTTTTACAACGATTACAGGTTACACCGCTGAAGAAGTTCTCGGAAAAAAACCGAATATGTTGAAATCAGGGCATCACAAAGCTTACTTCTATGAAGTCATGTGGAAGAGTTTAATTGAAACGGGTAGATGGCGTGGTGAAGTGTGGAATCGGCGTAAAACTGGTGAAATATACCTTGTATGGACATCTATTGCTGTCCTCAGAAATTCCAATAATCAAATTATTCAACATGTTGGTGTTTTTAGTGATATTACCCAACGTAAAGAAGCAGAAAATCTTATTTGGCGTCAGGCAAACTATGATGCTTTGACGGATTTACCGAATAGAACACTTTTTACAGATCGTTTATCGCAGGCGATGCGTACTTCAAAGCGTGAACAAAATCCGTTAGCGGTGATGTTTATTGATTTGGATCATTTTAAATGGGTTAATGATAATCTAGGTCATGAAGCAGGCGATAAACTACTCCAGGAAACGGCTAAAAGATTGAATACAAGTGTTCGTGATTCTGACACCGTTGCCCGATTAGGCGGTGATGAATTTACAATCATTTTGCTCCAAATTGACACAATTTCGGATGTTAAAATTATTGCAAAACGAATTTTAGATAATTTTTCTGAACCTTTTATGATTAACAATCAAGAAATAGGTATTGGTGCCAGTATTGGCATAAGCTTTTTTCCAGAACATGGAGATGATGTTGAAAATTTGCTAAAAAATGCAGATATTGCGATGTATCAGGCAAAGGAAGGCGGACGTAACAATTTTTGTTTTTTTGAGGGTTGAG
>DAOVTJ010000167.1 GCA_030633165.1 Thiomargarita sp.
ACAATGATGTTTTTATATTTTAATCGTTTTGCATGGTGGGCAAGATAAACCCTTGCCCACCCTACAATGATTTTTTGATACTTTAATGTTTTGTGTGGTGGGCAAGATAAACCTTTGCCCACCCTACAATGGATTTTTGATCTTTTGGTGGAATGGTGGGCAAGATAAACCCTTGCCCACCCTACAATGGATTTTATTTTTGATCTTTTAATCTTTTGTGTGGAATGGTGGGCAAGATAAACCTTTGCCCACCCTACAATAGCATTTTTACATGTTAAATATGTACAATACCATTATGGACATGTTAATGGTTAATGTAGGGTGGGTAAGCGGTCAGGTTATGAGGTTTGAACTTGTAATAAGCTATCCCCGCTTGCCCACCATTTTGGGAGTTATGCTTAATATAATGGCATTAAAGCATGGTGGGCAAGATAAACCTTTGCCCACAATTCCATGACTCGGTTTCGCCACCCCAATCAGCAGGATAAAAACCTTTTTTGACATAATTGTGAAAAGTAGAATAAGGCCATTCTTTAACTTTTTTTACCCATCCATGTTTAACTGGATTATAGTGAATATAATCAAAGTGGTTATGATAATCTTCTTCATCACGAATTTTATGTTCCCAAAAACGTTTTTGCCAAATCGTGGTTTCACGATGTTTTTGTTTTGATTCTGTCATCCAATCAGCACGATGAAAACTGGATTTAACCAACTTAGAGAATCGAGATTTGATTAAATTCCAACGAATAGAAAAATCATAATCACCATCCGACAAGGTCCAAATACAATGAAAATGCTCTGGTAAAAGTACCCAAGCTTCAATGGTAAAAGGATAATTTTGCTGTGTTTTAACAATTGCACGATTCAATGAATGTCGCGCCATTTCATCATGAAATAAGTGTTGGCGGCGATAGGTTACCACAGTAAAAAAATATGTTCCTCCCGAGATATAAGCGCGGCGATAATTAGACATTTATTCTTCAATTATTTGTGTTTTCTGTTCTAAAAATGGTGGGCAAGGGGTTTTTCTTACCCACCATGCTTTAATGCCAATTATATTACTCGATGATCAAGTTTTTTTCACTAATTTGAAGAAAGCACCTTGCGATCATTTAACGCTTGTAATGGTCGCGCATTATGAGGATACAATGTTTGATATTGTGTTAATTGTTCAGCTGAAATGGATACGGTTTGTTTGAGTATCACCCATCTAACACCTTCGCTACAAGGCGGTGTGGTTAAAGACCCATCAAAAGTATAATAATTCAAATCATCAGGTAACAATTGCTTGATATCAATTTGTGTCTCATGCTGTTGCGCTTTACCTGCTGTTTTGGGAGTTACTTTCCACAAGGCATCAATCACAGGATTAGCAGTTTCACCGACTTTGAAGAAAACAGCAACAACTGCTAACTGATCTTTGGTATTTTTATGTACCATGTGGACAACCATATCTGCCCGTTCACCGTTAATTGCGCCTTCGCTGGGGCTATGGCTGTGAAATTGCAAAAGTTGATATTCATCATCACCAATTTTCAATAAACCCGCTGTATCTGCTCCCACTTTAATCGTATGTCCATTGTTTTCAATACTCAACGGAATTGGGCTATAATTGAAAGTTAGCGGTGCTAAGTCAGATGTGGTGCTTTCAGTAATATCAATCGGTGATTGTTGTGTACCAGTACCACATAATGCATTTTCTTCAGATAAACTTGCCCAATGTGTAGGACCAGTTTTACCTTCGTAACTCCAATGAGCGCTGTCATGACCTTTTTGCGTATCATGATCTGTTTCATGATTACAAGCAACAACTTGTAAGCCAAGAGCGACTATTGTGGCTATTGCCAGTTTGTTAGACTTCATTCTATCTCCAGTAAGTTTTTTTCCAAAGCTAATAAATCATCAATGGTTTCGCGCCGACGTACCACTGTCGTTTGCTCTCCATCAACCATCAATTCTACAACTCGAGGACGAGTATTGTAATTGGAACTCATGGTAAATCCATAAGCACCACTTGTGCGTACTGCTAATAAATCACCTTCATGTAACGCTAATGCTCTATTTTTTCCAAGAAAATCGCCAGTTTCACAGATTGGTCCCACAATATCATAATTTTTGAGCGACTCTTCTCTCGGTTGTACTGGAACAATTTCTTGCCAAGCACTATATAAAGTGGGGCGAAGCAAATCATTCATAGCAGCATCAACAATGGCAAAATTCTTTTTTAAATATTCAACTTTTGTCACTAAAATTCCCGCATTAGCAGCAATAGCTCGCCCAGGTTCCACAATAATGTCAAGTTGTGTCTTGCCCAATAATGGATTAAGGGCTTGTACATACGCGGCTGGTTCGGGTGGTGTTTCATCATGATAACGCACACCTAATCCGCCACCAATATCAAGATGTTGTAAAGGGATGCCTTTATCATGCAAAGTATCCACTAAAACCATTAAACGCTGCAACGCATCCTTGAATGGTGCAATTTCCGTTAATTGTGAACCGATATGACAATCTATCCCAATCACTTTTAAATGTGGCAAAGCAGCTGCTTTGGTATAAACCTCGGTGGCAATTTCAATATCAATACCAAATTTATTTTCTTTTAAGCCTGTAGAAATATAGAGATGTGTTTTAGCATCAATATCAGGATTTATGCGCAATGAAATGGGTGCACATTTCCCCATTAAGCCTGCGACATGATTAAGGCGTTGCAACTCTGCTTGAGATTCAACATTAAAACAGTAAATACCTACTTCTAAAGCACGACGCATTTCTGCCACAGTTTTACCTACACCAGAAAAAACAATTTTTTCTGCTTTTCCACCTGCTCGTAAGACTCGTTCTAACTCTCCTCCTGAAACAATATCAAATCCAGAACCACAACGCGCTAAAATATTTAATACCGCAAGATTCGAATTTGCTTTGACAGCATAACAAATCAGATGTGTATGATTTTGAAAAGCCTGATCAAAAGCATGCCAATGCCGTTCAAGGGTGGCACGAGAATAGACATAGCAAGGTGTACCATAAGTGTTAGCTAATTGACTTAAATTGACACCTTCCGCGTAAAGTGTACCATTATGATAATTAAAAAAATCCATAACTAGAGCTTCTCTTCCTCTTCAACGGATGTCGGTCGTATTAATTCACCTTTTTGACCACAACTTGTTAGACTCAAACCCAGAAATAAAAGGTATAATCCTATTAATATGGGTAAAAAATATTTTTTCAAATTTTTTCTCCTTCAAATCCCCAACTCATCCCAAATTCCATCAATTTTTTCTTTAACTGCCGTACTCATACAAATTGGAACACCCCATTCACGTTGCGTTTCTCCTTGCCATTTATTTGTAGCATCAAAACCAATTTTCCCTCCCAAACCAGAAACCGGTGATGCAAAATCTAAATAGTCAATAGGTGTATTCTCAAGAATAGTGGTATCTCTGGCAGGATCCATCCGTGTTGTCATCGCCCAAATCACATCTTTCCACTCTCGTACATTCACATCAGCATCGGTGATGATCACAAATTTAGTATACATAAACTGGCGTAAAAATGACCAGATCCCAAACATTATTCTTTTCGCATGCCCAGGGTATTGTTTATTAATACTCACTATTGCCATGCGATAAGAACAGCCTTCGGGTGGTAAATAAAAATCAATAATTTCAGGAAATTGCTTTTGTAAAATTGGAATAAAAACTTCATTTAATGCAACACCTAAAATTGCAGGTTCATCAGGAGGACGACCAGTGTATGTACTATGATAAATCGGTTGATTACGATGTGTAATACGCTCTATTGTAAATACTGGAAAAGTTTCAACTTCATTATAATAGCCAGTATGATCCCCAAATGGACCTTCAGGTGCAGTATCATTTGGATAAATAAAACCTTCAAGTACAAATTCTGACCTCGCAGGAACTTGTAAATGATGTGTTAGGCAAGAAGTGACTTCTGTACGACTTCCGCGTAATAAACCTGCAAAAGCATATTCTGATAAAGTATCAGGTACTGGTGTCACCGCACCTAAAATAGTCGCTGGATCAGTGCCTAATGCGACTGCTATTGGAAATGGTTTATCTGGATGCACTCTTTGCCAATCCTGAAAATCCAAAGCCCCTCCTCGATGAGATAGCCAGCGCATAATCACCTTATTTTTGGAAATGACTTGTTGACGATAAATGCCTAAATTTTGACGTGATTTGTGTGGACCTTGTGTCACAACCAATCCCCAAGTAATCAATGGACCAATATCTTTTGGCCAACACGTTTGAATCGGCAAACGGGATAAATCAACTTCCTTACCAGTTAAAACATTTTCTTGACAAACCGGTGTGCTAATCACTTTCAATGGCATATTTAAAACTTGCTTAAAAAGAGGAAATTTCTTCAAAGCATCTTTAAAACCTTTAGGCGGTTCAGGTTCTTTTAAAAAAGCCAATAATTTACCGACTTCGCGCAAAGCAGCCACAGAATCTTGCCCCATACCAAAAGCAACCCGTTTAGGTGTGCCAAACAAATTACCTAAAACAGGGATATGATATCCTTTCGGATTTTCAAATAACAAGGCAGGACCACCAGCTTGTAAAGTACGATTACAAATCTCTGTCATTTCCAAATCAGGTGAAATCTCAACTTGAATACGTTTAAGCTCTCCTACTTGTTCAAGTTTATTAATAAAATCTCGGAGATCTTTATAGTGCATTAAGTTATCCTTAGTAAGCTATGGCATCAAATTCAGTAGATTCAACACGGTGTAATTCTATACTCACTCGATTCGGCAAACAGGCGATAAAATCGCCACCTTTTGTCAACCAACCCGCTTGAATACAATATTCATTTCGACAAGGGGAAGTGATAAAACGGATACGCCCATCTGCCACCTTGATAAGGCTTTCCCCTAAATGACCTTGAATCGATATCAACTGTGGAACGTGTAAATCTACTTTTCTTGGCGAATCCTGTTCAACAAAAATCAAAGCATAGTCAGCATGCCCACTGACCCAATAATGCATATATAACAACACCAATAATCCCAAAGCAAGAACGAAAATAATACGATCAGCAACAGTCATACTTGAGCTGGTAAAGTAAAATAGAAAAGACTCCCTTGATCCACAATACTTTCTACCCCAGATTGTCCACCAAGTTTTTCTATGACCTGTCGTACAATTGATAAACCAAGACCATGTCCATCAGCTCGCTCTTTGTGTAAGCGCATAAATGGTGTGAATAATTTATTTTGTGCTTCGAGCGTAAGACCAGGACCATTATCACGTACCCAAAAACGTATCATACCATCTGCTTGTGTATTAGCACCAAGTTCTAACAGGGGTGGCTCCCCGCCATATTTTAAAGCATTAGTCAAATAATTAATCCAAACTTCTTCAATCCAAGGGGTATAGCCTACCGCGACAGGCCAAGTATTAGGAAACTTAATTTCTGCCTTAAATTCATTACACATATTAAATAAACGTTTATTTATGATCTGACTCACAAGAAGTGACATATCCACTGCTTGTATATATACTTCATCGGATTGTGAAGACCGAGCAAGTAATAACAAAGCATCAATAATATCAACCATCTTTCGCCCTGACTCACTAATCAATTGTAAATATTTTATACCCGTTTCTTCAAACCCATTTTCTTTGGGACATTCTACTAATAGTAATTCACTAAGACCTATAACACCGTTTAATGGATTTTTCAAATCATGAGCAACTGTACGGGCAAAAGCATTCAATTCCATATTCCGCTTTTCTAATTCAACCGCATGTTCTTTACGAAATTTGACTTCCTCTTCTAATTGTTGCTGTAACTGACGAAGTTTCAAATGTGTAGTGATGCGTGCTAATGCTTCT
>DAOVTJ010000124.1 GCA_030633165.1 Thiomargarita sp.
CAAAGAAATTTCTTTGAAAGAATTATCTGGCATAACAGCTTGCGCCTTGAATTCTGGAGCAGGTTTAGCAACTAAAACACTCATGTTTGTAGTCCTTTATGGGTAATGTAATAAAGAAATTAGAATAACTAATATATCAACATTCTTGTTATCATGTCAACACCTAAGTCTAAAAAAATTAGCTTTTGTTCTCGTTTCTACTTGAACTAAAATCTTATGTATCGTAAAATGGTTCAAACTATTTTACGATACATAAGAAAATGGATAGGTATTATTACACGATTATAGCCCGTGAACTGGTTGAACATCGACAAATGGCTTTTATCTCTGGTGCGAGGCAAGTAGGTAAAACCACTTTAGCTAAACAAATTAGTCAAAATTTTCAAACAACACTTTATTTGAATTGGGATGACACTTCGCATCGTTTACTCATTTTAGGTGAAACTGCTGGCTTGATTGAAGCTTTAGGCTTAAATCAATTAAAAACAACTGTTCCCTTGCTTGTACTTGATGAAATTCATAAATATTCTAAATGGAAATCATTTTTAAAAGGCTTATTTGACAGATTTGAAGGAAGAGTCGCGATTTTAGTCACTGGTAGTGCTCGACTGGATAAAAAAGGAGGCGATAGTTTGATGGGACGATATTTTAATTATCGGCTTCATCCTTTGAGTGTTGCAGAGTTAATTGATTATAAATGGAAGCAACTGATTCAAGCCCCCAGAGCATCTGATTCTTACAATCAGTTATTTCAATTCGGTGGCTTTCCTGAACCTTTTTTGAAGGCGAATCAAGCTTTTTCTCATCGGTGGCAACGCTTACGGCAACAACAATTGATTCAAGAAGATATTCGTGATATCGCTAGAGTGCAAGAAATTGCACAATTAGAAATGTTAGTCATATTATTGGAAAAACAGGCTGGGCAAGTCACAAAATATTCCACTTTTGCTAAACAATTGCGTGTTTCGGTGGATACCATTCGTCGTTGGTTAGATGTATTAGAAGGATTTTATTATTGTTATCGAATTCGCCCTTGGTATCAAAATATCACGACAGCCTTACGAAAAGAGCCTAAAACATATTTATGGGATTGGTCAAGTATTTCTGATAATGGTGCAAAAGCTGAAAATTTTATTGCCTCGCACTTGCTTAAAGCCGTTCATGCTTGGACAGATTTCGGCTTAGGTGACTTTGACTTATATTATTTGCGAACCAAAGATCAAAAAGAGGTAGATTTTTTGGTGACACAAAATAAGGAACCTTGGATATTGGTTGAAGTTAAAAGTACTATGAAGGCGGCATTAAATCCACATTTAGCTTGGTTTCAAACAAAAACTGGTGCCAAACATGCTTTTCAAGTGACGATAGATGCGGATTTTGTGGATTCTGATTGTTTTCAACATCATAAGCCTATTAAAGTACCCGCACGAACATTTTTATCTCAATTAGTTTAAAATGCGGTCATTTTCTTGTAGTGTTCTATATCCTTGAAAATTTTTTTCATTAAAAAACAATCGTCATAATCTGTATTTAGATGCAATACATCTGTAATCTTGCGCCTAGAGTTTCTATTTGAAGAAGTTCGAGGTTATTTTATTTACTAAACCGCTCATCGTATTTTCGTTGTAATTTCAGGCACTTCAAAAATTTTATCCAGCCAACCATCCAACACCATTGAAGGAGAATGCGTTGCTAAAATAATTTGAGCATTATTATTGAGATTTCTAATGTTTTCTATTAATTCTTCTTGCCAATCAGTATGTAATGAAATTTCGGGCTCATCCATAATGAATATACAATGTTTATCCTCTTGTAGTAAGGCAGTTAGTAAAATGATGATCAGTTGCTTTTCGCCTGATGATAACATATAAGGCGTTAAAACTTGTGTTCCCGATTTAAAAATGAGTTTACTCTCATTTCTATCAATTTCTTTCTGGGTAGCTTTAAATAACCTATCAATTGTATCTAAAAACAGATTATTTTTATAGTTAATATCATTTACACTTAATTTTAAGGATAACGCCTTTATAGCTTTTTTGCCAATATTGAGTTGGTATTCAAGATATCGTTCTTGAAGTAAATATATTTCTAAATCTAATTCCGTAAGCACTTCATTATTTAGTTTTTTAACCGCTTCATATGGTTGTAATCGTTGATCAAATGTACTAATCAGAGCTACCTTTAATATCTCTTGTAACTCTTCTGGAGTCATTTGTGTGTTTTCAAAATTAAAAAAAATAAGATTATCATCAAAAATTTTTACGTTTTGAAAAACTGTTTTAATTTTAATTAAATCATTTTGTAGGAATTCATAGAAATCTTTTTTGAATTTTGTAGATGAGATAACTTTTTTGTATTCATCTATTTTGAAATTTGCAACTTTTTTGTATTCTATATATTGATCTGTGTTAAATGTAATTTTGATATCATCAAGCAACACATTTGTAATAGATTTTCTAAATTTACCAAATATTGTATCCCGTATTAAATTCAAAATTGTGGTTTTGCCAATACCATTTATGCCTGCTAAAATGTTAATATCTTCATTCAAATTCCATTCGATATCATATTTATTCCACAGATTTTTAATTTCGACTTTTTTAATGTATTTAATTGTCATTTCACACTGATTATTTAAGTTTATTGTTCATTATTATATAGAGTTTTTTTGCCTATTTCAAGATAATAAATAAAAATAATATTCACTATAACAATTTCTTATATCCCATCCCTTTTACTTCACGCACCAATTTCGGTACTAAATAACCTGGTAATGATAATTGCATTTGTTCTAAAAGTTGCTTAGCATGAATTATGGGGACTTCAAAATGGGCAGCACCTTGTACATGATCTAATGTATGTAAATAATATGGCAACACTTGACTCTTAAATAAAGTTTCACTTAAAGTGATTAAAGCTGTTGCATTATCATTAACCCCTCGCAATAATACGGATTGATTTAATACAGTAATACCTGCATTAACTAAGCGGTGTAAAGCATTATGCACCGCTTCATTTATTTCATTAGCATGATTAGCATGTACCACTACAATAGGTTGCAAACGTGTTCCCATTAGCCAAGCCAACAGTTTATTATTAACCCGTTCTGGTAATACAATAGGTAAACGTGTGTGCAAACGTAACCGTTGGATATGTGAAATACTGGCGATATTTTGCACTAAATCTGCTAAATAGCTATCTTTTAAGCACAACGGATCGCCACCGCTTAAAATAACTTCGGTGATCGAAGGATCAGCGCGAATAGTATTAAGCACCGCTAAAGGATTTGAAGCAGTATAATGATAATGTTGACGAAAACAATAGCGGCAATGAATGGCACAAGCGCTTGTTGTCACTAATAAAACACGTCCTTGGTATTTTTGTAATAAACCAGGTACAATTGCAGTTTCACCTACAGGGTCTGTACTAAAACCTTGTATTTGTTCATTTTCTTTGACTAGTGGTAACACTTGCCGCAATAAAGGGTCATCTGGATCGCCAGGATGCATGCGATTCACATAACCTCTAGGTACTCTGAGCTTAAAGCATGGTTTAGTCACAACAGTGTGTGCCAATGCGCTGTTTGATAATTGCAATAATGCTAACAATTGTTTGGGGCTATCAATGGCTTGGCGTAATTCATGTTGCCACGGCTCAGAGACTAATTTTTCAATTATCATATTTATAAGGAGTTTTAATGGCGACTGTTAGTACCAATGAATTTAAGGCAGGGCTTAAATTGATGCTTGATCATGATCCTTGCAGCATCATAGAAAATGAGTTTGTTAAACCTGGAAAAGGGCAAGCCTTTAATCGGGTTAAACTCCGTAATCTCAAAACAGGGCGCGTGCTTGAACGAACATTCAAGTCAGGAGAAAGTATGGAAGCTGCCGATATCATGGAAACGGATATGGAGTATTTATATAATGATGAAGATTTTTATCATTTTATGGATCCTGATACTTTTGAACAATATGCCGTCAATATCAAAACTGTTGGAGATGCAGCAAAATGGCTCAAAGGGCAGGAAAAATGTGTGATGATGTTATGGAATAATAACCCAATATCTGTGGCACCGCCTAAGTCTGTAGTGCTTAAAGTCACTGAAACTGATCCTGGTTTACGCGGTGATACATCCGGTGGAGGCACTAAATCTGCCACTTTAGAAACAGGTGCAATAGTACGAGTCCCTTTATTTCTAAATATCGGTGATTTAATCAAGGTTGATACTCGCACAGGTGAATATTTATCACGCGCTAAAGAGTAAGGATAAGAGGGGAAGAAAGCCTTCCCCCTTTTCTTTTATTTTTTAGATTGATAGACATCAACCCGTGCTGGAGGAATATTGCGCCATACAATTTTGTGAGCAACATGTTTGAAGTGATGGGATAAAAACATTTTACGTCCACTAAGATCATAAGTAAATTGAATCATTAAACCATTTTTAGGCAAAACTTCATCAATTTGTTTAATGATATTGTGTCCAATAGTCTTTGGAAGAGAACGAAAAGGTAAACCAGAAACGACAGTATTAACTTTTAATGAATCATCACCCAGTAAATGGGACATTTGTTGAGCATCCCCTTGTATAATTCTCACTTTGGGACAACATTGGCGTAAACAATCTGCAAGGCTTGCAGATTGTTCTATAGATATTAAATGCTCTGGAGGGACACCATGTTCTAGCAAGGCTTTTGTCACAATACCTGTTCCCCCGCCCAGCTCGATAACAAATCCAGTTTCTGGGATTGGGGTATAACTGGCTATTGCTTGTGCAAGTTGTGGCGTACTTGGCCACCCTGTCCCCATTGTTCGAGGATTACGTAAAGTTTCACGTGCAAATAATACCCACCCAGGTGGTTTGCGATTTTTGTTTTCAGCCTTTTTTCCTTCAAAAAATTCTTGTGAAAAACCAGATTCACGTACTTTAGCAACAGATTGATTTAAAAAGTCTCGTGCTTTTAATATGTTATGTCGAATCACTCAATTTATTTCCTTATGATTATAATAATTTTAGTTGAAAAACTAGAATATCCAAATAACAAGAAGAATTAATGTTGCGATACTAATCCCACTTGCCAATAAACTAGTTTCATTTTGAGCAGCTTTTGCTTGAGATTGTGCAAGATTAGCTGTGTTTTGAGCCATATCTGCTTGAGATTTTGCAGTATTAGCAGTATTTTGAGCCTTCTCCGATTCAGAAATCGCAGTATTTGCGGTATCTTGGGCATCTAGAGATCTAGAAATAGCAATATTAGCAGTATTTTGAGCATCTTGGGCTTCAGAGAGCGCTGTGTTTGCAGTGTCTTGAGCATCTATCGCTTTAGAGACTGCGATGTTAGCGGTGTCTTGAGCCATAGCAGCTTTCGATATGGCGAGATTGGCAGTATCTTGAGCGTCATCTGCTTTAGCAATGGCGATGTTCGCACTGTTTTGCGCAACTTTTACACCTTTTTCATTAAGGGTTAATCTTTTTCTTAGGGCAGCTATTTCCTGTTCTAGCTGTGCAATAATTTGTGCATGACACTCAAATGTTGCCCCTTCACATATTGGCTTTGCACTTGCCAAGTTTGGTATGAGGCATAGTAAAATTAAAATCATTTTTAAAGATTTCATGGGAAATCCCTCATCATTATATTTTCTGTTACTTTACCACATTATTATCCTTAATTAATACATACTTTGTCAGAAGGAGGCATTAATGCAACATATTGATATTCTCATTTATGCAGGCTGGATTATTCCTGTTGAACCTGAAAATGTTGTTTATGAACAACATGCACTCGCTATACAAGATGGAAAGATCATCGCAATTTTACCGAATAATGAGGTAGATAGACAATTTTCAGCATGTATTAGTTATCAATTGACAACGCATGTTTTAATTCCAGGCTTAATTAATACACATACCCATGCAGCAATGAATTTGTTACGGGGAATTGGTGATGATATGCCTTTGGAACAATGGTTACAAGAACGCATCTGGCCTGCTGAACAAACTCATGTGAGTGAACAATTTGTTGCAGATGGGACTAAGTTAGCCATTGCCGAAATGTTACGCGGTGGAATCACGTGTTTTAATGACATGTACTTTTTTCCCGATGTGGTCGGTGAAATTGTTGATAAAATAGGAATACGTGCCACAATTGGCTTAATTATGATTGAGTTTCCCACCGCTTGGGCTAATAATGCAACTGAATATTTGAAAAAAGGTCGCGAAGTTTATGAAACTTATAAAGCACATCCTTTGATTCAAACTGCTTTAGCACCGCATGCGCCTTATTCTGTTTCAGATAATTCATTTAAATTGATCAAGGAGATGGCTGAAGAATTAGATTTACCTATTCATCTTCATCTTCATGAAACTGTTAAGGAAATTGAGGATGCGATTAAACTCTCAGGCGAACGTCCTTTAAGTCGTTTAGACAAATTAGGCTTATTATCATCACGATTAATGGCGGTACATGCTACACAATTAGAAGCAGATGAAATCAATTTATTAGCCAAAAAAGCTGTACATCTGATTCATTGCCCAGAATCTAATTTAAAATTGGCAAGTGGTATTGCACCGATTTCTAAATTACTAGAAGCAGGCGTAAATGTCGCTTTAGGTACTGATGGCGCAGCCAGCAATGATGATTTAGATATATTAGGAGAAATGCGTACTGCTGCACTTTTGGCTAAAGTTGTTAATCAAGATGCCAGTACTGTTCCTGCAGCTCAAGCACTCCGCATGGCTACCTTAAATGGGGCTAAAGCTTTAAATATAGACCATATCACAGGATCATTAGTCCCTGGAAAATCTGCTGATATTGTGGCGATTAATATGAGTGATATTGAAACACAACCGATTTATAATCCATTATCTCAATTGGTTTATGCAGTTGGGCGGGATAAAGTGACTGATGTTTGGGTAGCAGGTAAACATTTATTAAAATCACGTCATTTGACGACAATTGATATACACGAGCTTAAAGCGAAAACATCTTTATGGCGCGATAAAATTCTTGAGACTTTTTGACGCATAAAACAATGACTTTCGAGTATTCCACCAAATCACCGTTTCTAAACTAACGGTGAATGGTCAGAATGTAGGGTGCATCACACGCACCTATAAAGCTTGAATTAAGCCAAAATGGCCCTTATTTATAGATAGGTCTATTCCAAAGGTAAAAAAATTTCCCAATGAGTTCATTATTACAAACCTTACTCAGTTCACTATTAGATAGCCCTATAGCAGGGAAAACGGCGGGCAAAGCAATTTCAATTGTGAAATCGCATTTTACCTTGTCGGCGGAGGAAATTAGCACAGCTTATC
>DAOVTJ010000095.1 GCA_030633165.1 Thiomargarita sp.
CAATAATGGTTTAAAAAATGTGAGAGGGACAATTGCGATGGCGCGTACCCAACGTCCGCATTCAGCCACAGCGCAATTTTTTATTAATGTTAAAGATAATAATTTCCTCAATCATCGTGCGCCTAGATGGGGTTATGCGGTGTTTGGTAAGGTTATTAAAGGTATGGATGTGGTCGATAACATTAAACAGACTAAAACTGGTCGTAATGATCGGCCAATAATACCAGTTATTATTGAAAAAGTTACTATTGTTGATTTGTAGATTTTTTTGGAATTTTGGAGTACAAGCAATCTTGTACTCCGTTGAATTAAATAACTCGCCGCATTAAAAGTAGAGCCATTATCAAAAATAATGTCGAAGGGAGTAAAGCACTAAAAATTGGGGGTAAACCATACACTAAACCAATATTACCACTGGCTTGGTTCAGCATGTGAAAACCAATTCCAATGATTGCTCCAAATAAAATACGTTGCCCCACTGGTACACTACGTAATGAGCCAAAAACAAAGGGGATCGCTAAAAAAATCATAGTAATGCCCACTATGGGATAACTCAAGCGTGTCCAGAAAGCTAATTCATATTGAACGGAGCGTTGTCCGTTTTCTTGTAAATAGTCAATATATTTTGCCAAACCAAAAATAGATAATTTATAAGGACGCACCAGGACAATTTTGATCAACTCTGGGTTCAAAACCGCTTCCCAAGTCGTATTTTCTAAATATTGACGTGTCACTTGAGTTGGTTCAATTATATTTTTTTCAACATTTTGAAGTTGCCAAGAACCATTCTGATAGTTAGCAGTTTTGGCATAAGTGATCGCCTTTAAATTTTGAGCATTATCAAACTCATATAGTGTAATCCAACCAAAACGTCCATCTGGAAAAACAGTGTGAATATTGATAAAATTATTACCATCACGTGCCCAAAAACCATAACGGCTAAAACCGACTTGTTGATTCGCATCTTCAGATCTCGCAATAGAACGCATAGAATCCGCATATTGTCCACTCATCGGCGCCAAAGTTTCACCAATCAACATTACTATAATGGTCAATACTAAACCTATTTTTAGTATTGAAACAGCAATACGTACAATTGATACACCTGCTGCACGCATTACTGTTAATTCATTATTATTAGCCAATAAGCCTAATCCTAATAAACTCCCTAATAAAGCAGCACTGGGAAAAACATCATAAATATGTCGTGGAATTTCTAAGGCAACATATTGAATGGCTTGCCATAATCCATAACGTTGTTTACCTATCTCATCAATTTCATCAATAAAAGAAAAAAATGTAAATAAGCCCACTAGTACTAACAAAACTATCAAAATACCTGCCAAGACAGTTTTAGCAATATACTTATCAATTAATTTCATTAGTTTTATTCCATTTGAAGAATGAAAAAATGGGATTAGATAATCGACGTGCCTCATTTTTCAAAAACTGTGAATTAAATAAAACTAATACAATAATTAATAAAAGAACATGTGTCCACCATACCCCAATCCAAGGAGAAACATCACCATGTTCAACCCATTTTTTAGCAATATTGAGTAGATTGGCATGCATAAGGTAAATTAAAATACCAACTACTATCTTGCCATATTGTCCCTGACGGGGTGTGGAGTAAGATAATGGTATCGCTAATGCTGCCAACAAAATTACTGTGAGTGGCATAGATAAACGCCATTGTAATTCAGCTTGTAATTCAGCTTTTTGTGCTAACCATAAAACACTTGTGGGTGTCGCTTCTATTTGAAGGGCTGGAACAGTTTCAAGACGTTTGGGGATTTTAATGCGGTGCTCTGCAAAATCAGTGATAATATACTTTAAACTATTTTGTTCTTTTTCATAACGATGACCATCAACAAATACTAAAAATAAGTTTTCACCTTCTCTTATTTGGTAACCCTGTTTAGCTACCATAAGGAGTTGTTTACCAGGTAATTCAGCTTGCACAAATAAAGTTTGCATACTATCATCATCTGCATTAATGTTTTCAACATAAAAAATGCCTTTACCATGATTAAATTCTTTAAAACGTCCTGCAGCAATACCGCCAACTTCAGCACTCATTTTTAATTGTACTTGTAAAATTGTCATTTTCTTTTCAGCCCATGGTGCTACGAGTAAAGATAATATCGCAATAAAGATTGCAAAAATAACACCAAAACCAATGATACTAATCACAGGGACTGGGATACCACACGCTGCCATAGCTGCGATTTCATTATCTTTATATAATCGTCCCAAACTTAATAAAAGTGCTAAAAAGAATCCTAAGGGCAAAATCAGTGTTAAATCGCTTAGTAATTTAAGAGCGAGTAATTGAAAAATAAATGCTGTCGGTAAATCGCCTACTGAGGCTTTTACCAAATACACCATAAACCGATGACTAATATAAATCATTAATAATAAGGCTGTCAAAGCTAATAAGGTTTGCAATATTTCACGAAATAAGTAACGACTAATAATCAAAAAAAGTACTCCATTATTTTTGTGTTATTAATAAAATAAAACTAATACAATTTAGCATGTTTATGAGTGACTGTTCAAACTTTAATTTTGTTTTTCTCATGATATAATATCTTTTTTTTGATATTTATGTTTTAACAATAGAAAATTAATATGGAATTTAATATAAAAAGTGGTCATCCTGAAAAACAACGAACAGCATGCGTTGTTGTTGGTATTTATGAACCTCGTCGTTTATCAGATGTTGCTAAACGTATTGATGAAGTGAGTGAAGGCTATCTCTCTTCTATACTACGTCGGGGAGATTTGGAGGGTAATCCTAACCAAACCTTATTATTACATAATGTGCCAGGAACTTTAGCTGATCGTATTTTACTCGTCGGTTGTGGACGTGAGCGTGAATTAGGTGATAATCAATATCGTAAAATCATTAAACAGGCGATACGGACATTACATGAAACTGGGTCTATGGAAGCAGTCTGTTATTTGACTGAATTGAATGTGCGTGGTCGTAACATAGCATGGCGTATTCGTCAAGCTATTGAAGTCACACAATCTGCCTTGTACGTTTTTGATCAACTAAAAACAAAAAAAGAAAATACACGACGACCTTTACGTAAAATTGTCTTTAGTATTACTTCACGCCGTGAATTAAGTATTGCTGAACATGCTAGTCATGAAGCCCAAAAAATTGCTGAGGGTGTTAAATTGGCTAAAGATTTAGCCAACTTACCAGGTAATATATGTACACCGACATATTTAGCCGATCAAGTTAAAATCTTATGTAGTTTACATGAAAATCTATCTTGTAAAATCCTTTTGGAAAAACATTTGGAAAAACAAGGCTTAAACGCATTACTGGCAGTATCTAAAGGCAGTATTCAATCTCCCCGTTTAATTATTTTAGAATATCGGGCTAGTAAGAAAAACAAGAATCCTGTTGTCTTGGTTGGTAAGGGGGTAACATTTGATGCAGGTGGCATTTCCCTAAAACCCGCGAAAGATATGGATGAAATGAAATTTGATATGAGCGGTGCGGCGGCTGTGTTAGGTACAATATCTACCATTGCTGAGTTGCAATTGCCTATAAATGTAGTAGGTATTATGCCAGCTGTAGAAAATTTACCTGGTGCAAAAGCAATGAAACCAGGTGATATTGTCACTAGCCTATCTGGACAAACTATTGAGATTCTCAACACTGATGCAGAAGGTCGTTTGATTTTAAGTGATGCCCTGACTTATGCAGAACGATATAAGCCTGATGTAATTATTGATATTGCGACTTTAACAGGTGCGTGTGTGATAGCTTTGGGTCAACATGCCCACGGATTATTAAGTAATCATAACCCATTAACCAATGATTTACTAAATGCAGGTAAATTCAGTTGTGATCGGGCTTGGGAATTGCCTTTATGGGATGATTATCAAGAACAAATTGATAGCCGATGTGCAGATATAGCCAATATTGGTGGACGAGAGGCAGGTACAATCACAGCAGCATGTTTCTTATCACGCTTCACGAAAAAATATCGTTGGGCACATTTGGATATTGCTGGAACAGCATGGCTATCAGATAAGAAAGAAAAAGGGGCTACAGGACGACCTGTCCCTTTGTTAACACAATATCTGATTGAACGTAGTCGTGAAGAACATCCTGCATAGAAAAAATAAAACTATGCTAAAAGCGAAATCCACCTAGTGGTTTTCGCCTAACATACCAAATATGAGATTTATATGCACCAAATTGATTTTTATATATTGCATTCAATATCTCGGCATGAAAAGGATTATCTGGCTTGTCAATTAGTCGATAAAGCCTGGCATCAAGGATATCGTATTTATATTCAGACAGAGTCTCTCATGGCAGCGCAACGACTTGATGTAATGTTATGGACACTTAAAGATGACAGTTTTTTGCCTCATGATATTTTCCCAGATGTGTCATCAATTGCTCCGATACAGATAGGATACACAGAACAAATTTGCCAAGGTATGAATGTATTAATTAATATGACAAGCACTGTACCATCATTTTTTGAACAGTTTCAGCGAATTGTTGAAATTATTGATGATACGTCTTTAGCACGTGAGGCAGGCAGAAAGCGTTATCGCTTTTTTAAGGAAAAAGGTATGCGCTTAAAAACACATGATATTAAGCGTTAAGAGGTTGAGAGGGTAAACGTATATGAAAGTGACTCCCTTTTTCCTTATCACTTTTAACCCAAATTGTTCCTCCATTTTTCTCAACAAATTCTTTGCATAAAATCAAACCTAAACCTGTGCCTTTTTCCTTGCCAGTGCCAATTGTACTATGATTAATATCAATTCTAAACAATTTATCAATATCTTGGGAGTTTATGCCAATCCCTGTATCTGATATCACGATTTCAATATCATTGTCTTTTTTTTCACACAGGATTTCCACTTGTCCGTTTATATCCGTGAATTTTATGGCATTTGATAACAAGTTTCTAATAACTGTTTCAAGCATATTTTTGTCAGCAAAAACCGTAGTACTTTCTGAAATGGATGATAATAAAGTAATACTTTTTGATTTTGCATTACTGCTTACTAATTCAAAAGTATCAGCAACAATCTGTGCCAAATTTAATGTTGCAGGTTTTAAAACGATTTGACCTGTTTGCGATCTTGCCCATTCTAAAAGATTCTTCAACAAGTTATAACCTTTCTTTGAAGACTTTAGCATATGTTGAAGAAAATCTTCTTTTTGAGCCGCATTTAATTTCTGATTTTGCGTAGATAGTAGCGAAGTAAAACCAATTAACACATTGAATAAATTTCCTAAATCATGTGAAATAATGGAAAAAAACTTGTCTTTTGCAGCATTGGCTTGTTTTAATTCCTCTGTTTGTAAGAGAATCGTATCTCTTGCTGCTTTGAGTTCAAGGTGAGTATTAACTCTCGCCATTAATTCTTTAGCATTGAAAGGTTTAGTAACATAATCAACACCTCCCATTTCTAAGGCTTTGATAATATCATCTTTTTCCGTTTTAGCGGTCAAAAAGATGATAGGAATATCTTTTGTTATGATATCTTCCTTTAATCGTTTACAGACTTCAAAGCCATCCATATCTGGCATCATAATATCCAGTAAAATAAGATCTGGTCGTTTCTTTTTAGCAAGTGCTAAACCGCCTATACCATTTTTCGCTATGGCTGGTCGCAATCCATGTTCGAATAAGGTATTTCCCAACACTTTCAGATTCTGCTGAATATCATCTATGACCAAAACTAATGATTCTTTATTCATTGATTATTTTAGAGTACTAATAGTTTGGTGTACAAGATTTTCTAAATAGCTTAAATCAGGTATCCAAGTTGTCTCAGAATTTTCAATATGTACATTGAAAACCAAACCTGGTCCAACATCAGTACTTGGTTTAGTTAAACTGTCCTCATTGACAAGAAATGTACGTGGTACATCTGTAGTGTTAAAAGCATAAAAAGGCACAGTTTGGCCATATTCCAATCCATACAAAATCACAGTCCTAGATTTTTTTGAAGTGACAATTGGCAAAGATAAAGCATTTTCAAGTGAGACTAAAGGAACATTTTGTCCACGCCAGTTAATTATGCCTAACAACCAGCTAGGCTGGTTGTCGGACAGAGGAGAAATTTCCATATCAGGAGACACTTCTGCGATCACCACACTTGGTAGCAGTATTTGTCCTTCACCGATAGGAATCAAAAGGCAGCGTACAGTAGTATTTGACATATCAGTTAGGACTAGCCTCCGTTTCTACGAGTAAAGCATTTATGTTTTCAAGTAGTTCTTGGTCTTTATATGGCTTGCCTAAATAACGATTGACCCCGATCCTCTTGGCTTTTTCGCTATGTTTTGCACCCATGCGCGAAGTAATCATAATGATGGGTAAATGTTTCCAATCAGGGGTACTACGCACTATCGTGGCAAATTCATAGCCATCCATACGTGGCATTTCTACATCAAGTAAGATTAAATCAGGTAAAACTTTACTATTTTGCAATTCAGATACAGCATCAAGACCATCTTTGGCAGTTAATACTTCCATCTGTTGTCGTTTCAGTAAACCTGCAGTCACTTTACGCACAGTAATTGAATCATCAACTACCATAATCTTCTTCGTAACAATCTTTTCTTCTATAAGGAATTCTGTAATTGGTTCCTTATATTGCAGTGTATTTTCTTCACGGAGAATAGTGGGAACATCTAAAATTAATACTACCCGACCATCACCAAGAATCGTTGCACCAGCTATCCAGCGAATTGCGCCAATTTGAGGACCAACTGCTTTAACCACAATTTCTTTACTACCTTCAATGGTATCGACTAATAAAGCGACATGACAACCAGCAGCATGAACTAATAAGGTAGGAATACCTGGACTATCGATCAAAGCTGTTTTACTCAATCCTAAAAGTTTACCCAATTGAAAAACGCGATAATTTGTATCCATATATTTATAATAACGTTCTTCATCTGGTTGTTCCCCCACAACTTCAGAACGCGGAGTACGCATCACAGCATCTAGATAATTTATTGGGACCGCCATTGTTTCTTCACCAATATGCACTAAAAGTGCTTGAGTAATGGTTAAAGAGACAGGTAAACGGATTTCAAATGTGCTACCTTCACCCATTTTAGAATGAATTAGCAAATTACCACCTAAGTCTTTAATTTGACTGATGGCAACATCCATACCCACACCACGACCTGATACTTGGGTTACTTGGCTAGCAGTACTGAATCCTGGTTTTAGTATAAATTGCCTCAAGTCATGGTCGCTGATTACAGTTTCAGCTTTAATCATTCCTTGTTTTTCCGCTTTTCTGCGAATAGCGGATAAATTTAAACCTGCCCCATCATCATTTAATTTTATGATAATTTCGGCACCTTCATTAGAGACATCTAAAACAATTTTACCAGAGCGGGGTTTGCCTGCTTGTTGACGGGTTTGAGCATCTTCAATACCATGATCAATACCATTTCTTAGCATGTGTTCAAGTGCTGTTACAACAGTATCAAGCACAGTTTTTTCAAATTCAATAGTCTCGCCATTGATGATGAAATCTACTGGTTTACCCAATTTTCTTGCAGTTTGTCGTGCAAGTGTTTGGAATTTATTGGTCACCTTAGAGAAGGGTATCATACGAGCACGCATGATACCATCCTGTAATTCAGCACCGATGCGTGATTGTTGAATCAATAACAAATCGCTTTGTCGCGTCACCTTTTTAATAGAATCTTGAATACTAGCCAAATCATTGACGCTTTCTTCAAGAAAACGTGATAATTCATTCGCACTGTTAAAGCGATCCATAAAAAGCGGATCCCAATTTTCATCATCCTCGTCTTCTGGATGCCTGGAATTACCATAATGGGATTGAATTTGTGCTTCAGATTCTATGTTTAACCGTCGTGTTTGTTCTCGTAAGCGTATTACCGTTTGTTCTAGTTCTTCTAAATGGTTTTTGATTTCACCCTGCTGTTGTTCCATGTGAGCACGAGAAATAGATAACTCACCTGCTAGATTAGTTAGTTTATCAACTAAGGAAACCCGAACCTTGATTCGTTCATCATCTTCATTTTTGTTCTCTGATTCTTGTTTTGTCTCAGGAGAAGCAGTGATAGGCTTAGGTGCTACTGGTTTCGGACTGTCTTCCAGCGCCTGAAGTCCCAAAGCAGCATTGATTTGATTAATTAAGTCTATCGGCATCTCTAATGGAACACCAGAACGAACAGCTTCTCGCATTGCGGACAATTCATCCACACATTCTTGTACAGTGTCTTGTAAATTACTATTAAATTGGGCGGTTCCTTCAACAATTCTCTTGAGTAAATCCTCCACAGAGTGGCTCAAATCAGCCATGGCTGTGATGCCAACCATGTTTGCTCCACCTTTGAGGGTATGTAATTCACGTTGCAATTCACTCATCAAAGCTTTATTATCAGGAGCAGCCATCCAACGTCCTAGCAAAGATTGTGTTTTTTCTACAATTTCTTCGCTTTCTTCAAGAAACAGGTCTATGATTTCTTGAAAATCATCATCTGATGCTTCTTCAGTGAGTGTATTCGCAATATTTTCAGGTGGTTTCTTTATTTGAGGCACAGGTTCTGGAATAGTTTTCTCATCAGGTAAATCAAGCATTTCGATGAGTGGACTATCATCTATCTCTGGTAATTCAGTCAGTTCAACATCTTCTAAAGAACTTTCAGACCAGTCTGCCAAATCAGTATCCAAGTCTGGTAATGTAGACAAATCATCCATAACTGATTCATCATCTAAATCAGGCCAATTGGATAAATCTTCCAAAGTTGAATTATCTGTCAGTTCATTGAGGTCTAGGGTGATAGAGTCTTCTTTTGTTACAAGCTGTTCTTCATTCAGAGCATCACTCGTTTCATCATCTAAATCTGGTAATGTGGAGAAATCATCTAAATCAGGCCATTCAGATGAATCATCTGTGCTTAGGTCGTCACTATTTAAGGTGATCGAATCGTTTTTTGTTACAACCTGTTCTTTATTAAAAGTAGCACTTGTCAAATAACTCGCTTGAGAAATTAAAAGAATTACCTCATCGGATGAGGGTGTATTTTTTTGAAATTGTTCAAGCATGCTTGGTAACACTTTTTCCACTTGCTCAAGAAGTGATAACATATTATCATTTCTTGATAAAGTACCATCAATAATCTTATTAAGCATATTTTCAAATTGCCACCCAAACTCACCAATCACCATCGCCCCCACCATACGTCCACTGCCTTTTAATGTATGAAAG
>DAOVTJ010000088.1 GCA_030633165.1 Thiomargarita sp.
AAAATAAAATTATACACCTAGAAAAAACAAAAGGTAATAATTACCTTGTTAATCAGCTGATTAAAAAAAACAAAAAGACTGCCGAAAAACCGAATATTTCTATCGCCTATCAATTACTTCATAAGGCACTAGAGACTATGGAAAATGATGCAGTCAGCTCTCAAGTCAAGAACAAAATGTTGATATTAAAACCATCTTTCAAAGAATCTGATTATGGTTTTAATCGATTTTATAAATTTTTGCTTCATGCCCAAGAAAATAAAATTATTCACCTAAAAAAGACAAAAGGTAATAATTACCTTGTCACTCACCAGAAGAATAAATGATGAATAACAATTGTATTATTATTGAACCACCGAAGCCTGCGACTGCCAGTATAATTTGGTTGCATGGTTTAGGGGCTAATGGACATGATTTTGAACCCATTGTTCCACAACTTGATCCAAATATCACCAGTCATACACGCTTTATTTTTCCCCATGCGCCACATCGTCCTATTACGATTAATGGCGGCATGGTTATGCCAGGATGGTATGATATTTTCAGTGCAGATTTGCCAGCAGAGCAAGATGCTCAAGGTATACATGATTCTGAACAAATACTTTGTCAGTATATCGCGCAAGAAATTGAGCAGGGTATTGAGACAAAGCATATTGTTTTAGCTGGTTTTTCACAGGGTGGGGTGATTGCTTTACAAACAGGCTTACGTTATCCACTGAAACTCGCGGGTATTATGGCGTTATCTAGCTATTTACCTTTAGCCGACACGGTAGAAAAAGAAATTCATGCTGCCAATCGTCAAATTTCTATTTTCATGGCACATGGGCAACAGGATCCCGTTATTTCTATTAGCAGAGCAGAGCGCAGTCAAGCACATTTAGAAAAATTTGGTTATTGTGTCGATTGGCATAGTTATAATATGCAACACAGCCTTTGCCCAGAAGAAATTGTTGATATTAACCAATGGTTAAGTATATTATCCTTGTAAATACAATGGTTTTAAGCCATTTTCCATATTCCGTGTTTGTCTCTCTTTTTTGGGTTGATGTGCTTTAAATTCTTTCCATAATTGATTTCCTTGCCAGTTTTTGATTGTTTGACCATATAAAAATTGATTTAATTTTTGGATTTCAGCTTGCAAGGGTTGATCACAATGTTGCCCAAGTACGCTATTTGGTACGCCTGTTTGCCTATGCCATGCTAATAAGGCATCTTTAGCCTTTTGAGCATTATTATTATGACAGGCTTCTTTTAAATTTTTAATAGCCATTTTTTTATCATTGTCTTTTTCTCCTTTCTCTTGAGAAGAAGTCTTAGTTCTCATCACCCATCCCCATGTCATAAGAGTGACTATCCAACCAAAAGCAAAGATGAAAGTGAGCCACTTATAATAATTATAAGTATTATCTGGTGGAATAACTGTGATTTGTGGTGTAACTGGTGTTTGTTCTTGGATAGTTGTCGGTGCGACAGTGATCGAACGAGCGGGTAGTTTTATGATAGCCATTTTATTTGTTTGAGTATTCCACCAAGGGATTTCAATTGCAGGTAGCATATATTCACCTGCTTTTGAAGGAATAATCGCTATTTTTTCTTCACGAATACTGCCCAATCCATGCTCAATTATTTGTTCTTGAAGTGTTGGCTGATCAGTGTATTGTTTGAGGGTGCTTTCTCTGATTACGAATTCAGGTAATTGCCCAACAGTCAATCCATCAGCTAATAGGCTTAATGTACGAGTCACTGGTTCACCCACTTTAAATTCTGGTATTTTGTCAGAAAAACTATCTTTTAATATTAAGTTTCTAGCAGGTAACCAGTTTTTTCCTTTGAATGTGCTCGGAATAGGTAAGACATCAAGTGTGATAGTTTTTGATCGTACACGTTTGATATGAGTGCGTGCTTGACTAAAAAAATTATAGCGAGGCGCCTGTTTGTCTATTACTTGAGCTTTTAATTCAATCGCTTGTAGTGTGAGAGAGCCACTTTTTTGCGGAAATAATGCGTATTTTCTTTCAATAACCTTAAATTGTTTACCTTGACGTTGTGTTTGATAGTTACGATCTTCGCCTAATTTCTTAATTAGAATTTCTGTATCATTTGGTTCACTCAAGCGCGCTTCTTGAAGAGAGAGCGCATAAAACATACGGACTGTATAGATGACTTGAGATTGGACATAAGGTGTTGTTGGTATCGCTTCAACTTCTAGAAAGAGCTCTCCTTGACTTGGTTCTGTCATCTTATTGGCTTCTTGAATGTTGATATTGCTTGGTGCACTCTGTTCTTGACCAAAATAAATTGCTGGAATGATTAAGTTACCCGTTCGTTTTGCCATCACGGTCAACGTCCATTTGATAGTTTGACTTTGTTGACCATTGATAATTTGAATTTGGGAACTCTGACTATTGCTGAGAATATCAAAATCTTTTTCCAAAGGGCTAAAATCTGGAGAATCTATACTACTATCACTACTTTGAAAAATTAAGTTAAAAGATTCATCCAATTTGACAGGATTTCGATCACTAAAAACGTTAATTGTTGCAAAACCATTACTAGTGATAAGTAGTATGAATAAAAATAATGTTTGCTTCATGCTTACCATTGTTCTCCAGTTGACTGTTGGGATTGTTGTTGATATTGGTATTTAAATTTACGTCGTAATAAGGCACCAGGATCATCTATGATTTTGCGTAATAATTGCTCTTTTGCTTGCTCTAGTTCATCAGGTGTTGATACATTTTCATCTTTAAACTGTTTTTCCTGTGATTCTTTAGATTTCTCTTCTTGTGCATTCTCATTCTTTTGTGCCTCTTCAGATTTTTGTTCATTTTTTTCAGAATTTTCTTGTTCTTGAGCACTTTCCTGCTTTTGGGATTTTTCAGAGTTTTCTTGATCACTCTCCTGCTTTTGTGATTTTTCAGACTTTTCTTGTTTACTATCGCTCTTTTCAGAATCTTGTGATTCTTGCTTTTCAGATTGTTTCTCAATTAATTCTTTATTATATTGAGCATCTTTATGTTCTGGATTTAATTCAAGTGCTTTTTTATAAGCTTCAATTGATTCAGGATAACGTGATAATTGAGCGAGTGCATTTCCCTTGTTATAGTAATCATCAGCAGTTTCCATGCCTTCTAAGGATTTAAGAGCTTGTTCATAGTCTCCAAGCTTGTATTGGGCTGCACTTTTCCATTTTGGATTATTGAATAATTCAGCGGATTTTTCTATATCACCTTGTTCAAAAGCTTGGCTAGCTTGTTGATCAGGTGTTACCCAAAGACTTTTCCAATCCCATGCTTGTACTTGTTGAGGGATAGGAAATAGAAAAAAGAGTAAAAAGACAGATAAAAGTCCACGTCGAAAGCCAAAAGCGGCTAAAGGTATGAGAAACAATAATAACCAAGGTCCATTTTCGCGCCACGTGTCAATTTTTAGTTTATTTTTATCTTCATGAGTATTAAACAGATTACTATTATAAGTGCTTGCTAATGCTTTGATATCACTGTCATCATTTTGAATGTTTTGATAAATGCCACCACCCAACAGAGCCATTTTGCGTAAATGGTTTTGTTCTAATTTAGGGATAACAATTGAACCTTGTGCATCTTTTAAAAAACCGCCACTTTCCAGTGGAATGGGTGAGCCATCGCTTGTACCAACACCAAGAATCGAGATTTGATAGTTTGCCATGTTTTTAATGCTTTGTTTATAGCGGTTTTCATTCAAACCATCAGTTATAAATAAAATATGACCATTTTTCTGTCCTGCTTGTTGTAATAAATCAGCCGCTTTTTTCAGGGCAAGATCAGCACGACTCCCTTGACTTGGCATGATTGCGGTATTGAGAACAGATAATTGCGATATAATCGTTTCAATATCATCTGTCAAAGGTGTCACGGTGAAAGCATCTCCAGCATAGACAATTAATGCCGTTTCTCCTAATTGACGCTGTTTAAGCAGATCTGTTACTTTAAAACGTGCACGTACTAAACGACTGGGATTTAGATCAGTAGCATCCATTGAACGTGATAAATCAAGCAAAATAATTAAAGCACTTGTATCACGAAAACTGGGTTGTGGCACACGTTGCCAAGTGGGTCCTGCTAAGGCGAATATTGCCAAAAAACCAGCGATAGTAAAGACAAAAAAAGGCCATTTTTTCCGTTTTTTCTCTTGAGCGATTAAAATATGTGGCAATAATTCAGGATCGCAAACTTTTGCCCAGTTACCACTGCTCAAGTGACGGTGTATTAATAACCATAAGAGAATGAAGAGTGGTAATAAGGCGAATAACCAATAAGGTCTAATAAAGTGAAAAAGTTCTATCATGTACGTCCTCGTATATAAAAAATCATAATGATTGAACTAAGAAAGAGAGAGAAGCCTAATGGCCAATGATATAATGCTTTAGTGGGTCTAAAAAATAGATTATCTTTTTCAATGGGTTCTAGTTTATCCAATAAGGTATAAATTTCTTTTAATTCATTCGTATCGCGGGCACGGAAGTAACGTCCTCCTGTTTTTTCTGCAATTTGTGTGAGGGTTTTCTCATCTAAATCATTAGATGGATTAACTTGACGTGTTCCAAAAAAATCACGAACGAGCATTTTATCAGCACCGATACCGATCGTGTAAATTTTTAAACCCTCTTGAGCGGCTAATTCTGCAGCTTTTATGGGTTCAAGAGAGCCTGCATTATTTGCACCATCAGTAAGTAATATTAAAACCCAACTTTTTGGTTCTTTGCGCTTTTTGTGCAAAAAACGTTTTACCGCTAAACCAATAGCATCCCCAATTGCAGTTTGTTTACCTGCTAAGCCAATGGCTGATTCATTTAACAAAATTTTCACCGTCTGACGATCAAAGGTTAAAGGCACTTGTAAATAAGCTTGTTCACCAAAAAGTATTAATCCCAATCGATCACCGACGCGACGTTCAATAAATTGACTGGCTACCCATTTTGTCGCAATTAGACGATTAACAGTTTTGTCTTGAATACGGAAATCTTGAGTATCCATACTACCTGATAAGTCAACAGCCATCATTAAATCTCGCCCATTAACAGGTAATTCAATAGGCTTATCCCACCATTGAGGACGGCTAGCTGCGATAATGAGCAATATCCAAGCGAGCGTTGCTACCCATAAAGGCCATCTTTTGAAGGTGTTTTTTTGTACTTCTTGATTAAGTAAATTAAAATCATCAAGAAAAGGAACACGTAAAGCGGCATTTTCAATGCTTGTCGTTGGTGCTAATAAATATCTGATTAATAAAGGTAAGGGTAAGCTTAATAATAACCAAGGCCATTCAAAATGAATCATGTTTATCAATTCTCAATTGTAGTATCATTTTTTGAATAATTCTCGACAAAGCTGTAATAAAGCTTGAATATCAATATCAGCGCAAGACGGACGATAAGGTCCATCAATTAAACAACGCCCTTTTCCTGTTGTAAAGGATTGTTTACCCAATTGATTATCCAAAAATTCTAACCAGCTATCACCTGTTAAACTTGCGACTTCCTGCCGTGGATATTTTGTGATATAAAATCGTCTTAATAGCATGGAAATTTCTTGAACCAATTTTTTAGGCTTTTCAGAATATGCAATTTCTAATTTTTTAAGATGTCGTCGTGCAATTCGTTTCGGTGCTTTATGCCTTTTAAAAAGCCATATTGATATAAATATCAAAAAAAGCAGAAAAGCCAGAAGTAACCACCACCCTGGCGCAAGTGGCCAGAATAAATTAATTGCATCAGGTAAATGTATATCACGTAAAGGTAATTGTTCTGTTTGCATTTGTAATCAAAACTCGAGAAAATAATTGTCCTAATTGCCTTATTTGTTCAAAAATGAAAAAGTGTCCGCCCTGAAACGATTTGATCTCAATGGGTTGAGAAGTTTCTTGTTGCCAGGGGAGCAAATTTTCAGTAGAGGTTTTCTGATCTGTTAATCCCTGTAAAATAGTGATGGGAATATCAAATTTTGGACTTGGCTGATAAACATACGTTTCAATAGCTTGAAAATCCGCTCGCAAAATGGGTTCCATAAGATCTATAAGCGCAGAAACTGCCAAAATTTCACTCATCCCTCCTAATTCTGTCAAATGATTCAGAAAATCTTCTTTTGATAATAAATATTTATACGGTGTATCAGTAGGTAAAGAGGGTGCCTTTCGCCCACTAAAAAATAAATGTAAAGGCGCAGGTAAACCCGCTTTTAAAATACGTTGTGTCAATAAATAGCCCAATAAAGTCCCCATACTATGCCCATAAATCCCATAAGCCTGACCATTCATATCATTTTTGAATTGATGAAAAATATCATCAACCATGGCTTCTAAATTGGTAAGTAAAGGTTCTCTTATTCTTCTGCCATGCCCTGGTAATTCCAAAGACTTAATTTTAATAGTATAGGTCACATTCGCCTGAAAATCACGATATGAATGGGCATGTCCCCCTGCAAAAGGGAGACAATACAATGTTATTTCCTTACTCATCGCTTTTTTGTATTTTAACTTTCAAAGCCGCTAATTCCATTTCTACATCATTATCTATTTCCATTTTCAAAAAATCCTTTTCGAGCGGTGAAGATTCATCATTCAATTCTGATAAAGCCTCAGTGCGTGCTTCCATATAGTTTACCTTATCTTCCATACGATCAAAACGCGTTTGCGCATCTAAACCCGTTTGAAATTTATCCACCGTTTTATGCATTTGTTGACGCGCTTGACTTGCACGTTGGCGAGCAATCAAGGTACTGCGTTTTAGCTTAGCCTCCTCTAACTTGCTTTCAAGTTGATGCAATTGTTTTTTCAAATACTCACTAGTTGTCTTGGCAGAAGCCCAAGCAGGCTCTAAATTCTTGAGAATGTTATCAACTTCCTTTTTCCGTGCGAGAGCAGAACGTGCTAATTCCTCCTTGTCACACTCTAAAGCAAGTTGCGCTTTTTTTAACCACTCTTCAGATTGGTGGCGATGAGTTTCTAATTCTCGTAGCAATTGTTTTTCACTAGCAATGGCATCAATAACCCCCTCCTTGGATTGATTGATATTTTCTTCCATTTCTCGGATCACCTGTTTAATCATACGCTCAGGATCTTCTATACGATCCATTAAATCATTGACATTAGCATTAATAATGTCATTAATACGTTTAAAGATATTAGGCATAAAAGTCTCCTTTTTTCTGAATGATTATAACAAATTATTCACTTACTAGATAAAATCAAATTAATCATTTTGACAGTGGCTTCAATTGCTGCCATATTTTGATCGCGATTAACAGCCCGTGTGGTCAATACGGTGTTTTTCCACTTAAATTGCCATGTAATAACGGCTTGAACTAAGGCATCTGTTTTTCCACCTGGTGGAATGGTAATTTCATAATCCACCAATTCTGGAATAGAAATCTGACATTTTTTTAATATATCTCTTAGGGCATTCATAAAAGCATCATAGCCGCCATCACCATGGGCATAAGCTTCTATCCTTTTAGTTTGATAGGCACATTGTACTGCAGCCACAGATTTTAGATCTTGAGTCGAATTGATGGAGCAATGTAACAGTTTAAACGGGATGTCTTGCGGTGTTTCAAGAATATCACTAATTAAATAGGGTAAATCTTCGGTGGTGATGACTTCTTTTTTATCACCCATTTCAACAATTTTTTGTAAAAGAACCTTTTTCTCCTCGTCAGTCAGTTCAATAGAAAGTTCTTTTAATGTCATCTCCAAGTTTGCTTTACCTGATAATTTGCCAAGGGCATATTTTCGAGTTCTGTCAAAACGCTCTGGTACCAGTCGATTACCATATAAATTGCCTTTTTTGTCACCATCAGCATGAATGCCAGCCGTTTGTGTAAAGACATTTTTACCATAAATGGGTTTAGTATTAGCCATCCGTTGCCCTGAAAACATTTCAACCATTTTTGAAATTTTGTGAAGTTTTTTCTCATCAACATTAACATTGAGGGCTAGAAAATCTTTAATACCCGCAACGACTTCATCCAGGGCGGCATTTCCAGCACGTTCGCCCATGCCATTGATTGTGGTATGAATACCTTTCACACCTGCTTTAACAGCAGCGAGTGCATTAGCGGTACCTAATCCATAATCATTATGGGCATGAAAATCAAAATGTACATTTGGATATTTGGTGACAAGTGTAGATACATAATCGTAAGTTTCAAAAGGATTAAAAATACCTAAGGTATCGGGCAACATGATCCTTTTTACAGGTAATGTGATTAATGCCTCAATAAGCGTATAAACATAATCAGGAGACGTTTTAATGCCATTAGAAAAATCTTCTAAGTAGATATTCACTTCCATGTCATTATCTGTGGCATAGAGAATAGTCTCTCGAATAGCTTCAATATGTTGAACAGGCGTTTTTTTCAGTTGTTCAGTACAATGTTTATAGGAACCTTTTGTTAATAAATTGAGTCGTTTAATACCTAACGATTTAGCCCATTTTACCGATCTATCTTTATCAACAAAACTCAAAACTTCAAATTTATCAACTAGATCGGCTTCTTTTGCCCATGTTATCATTTTGATCACCGCTTTTTTTTCACCTTCTGACACTCTGGCAGAAGTGACTTCTAAGCGATCAACCTTGACTTCGGTGAGCAATATTTTTGAAATGGTCAATTTTTCTTCAGGCGGATAAGAGACATTTTGCATTTGTTCCCCGTCTCTTAGGGTGGTATCCATGATTTCAATGGTTTTCATTTTTTTTCTCCCTATCTTAAAAAAGGTGCGTAAGACGCACGTTACATCCAAATGACTTCAATTCTTTCATTCACTGTTTCTTTTTTTCCTACATCTGCCCAATCTTTTACTTCGCCCCGACTAAAAATGATCAACCATCCTTTTTCTAAATTTAATCTATCCAAATATTCAAGTAATTGCTCTTTTCCCACTTCTAGGGCATTCTTTCTACTGAGTTTTAATTCAAAAGCAAAATGTTCGCCTGCAAATTCAATGCATAAGTCAAGACGTCCTAAACCTGCGGCATATTCTCGAGTAATGTGTCCACCGCCATTAACAATGCGTTGTAACCAAGCCATAAATAATAAATGATGGGCTGCTTCGGTGTAGGTGCGACGCTTAGTCACCAGTTCACTATGTTGTTTATAAAATTCAATATATTTGGATAACAGTTTTTCAATATCCAGTTTACCATTAGGTTTGACATACCATCTGGGATCAATGCCGAGCATTTCTTGTCGAGTCGCAGTTAATTCGCGTGGGATAATTTCACGATAAATGGGGTTGGCAATTTCTAAACCCAATGTCCCTTTGCAGATTAAGCCTAAATCTAGTAAGTATTGTTGATCATCTGTCAGAAAATCTTCTATATTATTTTCACCGATCAAAATAGCTTCAATAATTTTAGCCACTCTAGGTTCTGTTAATTTATCCGCTAACTGATCTAAATGTACATCTCGTCGTTTAATTAGGATTTCTGCTGCATTATCAACATCACTAGAAATCACTTCTTTTTTCCAATCAATAGCTTCTTCATCAAAACATAATTCTCGTCCTAAGGCATTAACTAGCCACGGTTGTCCTTGTGTTAAGTGAAAAACCTGTTTTATGGCGTCTTGGGTAAAAGTTTGTCCTGTGGCTTGGGTATGTTGGTCGTATAAATCTTGAATTTGTTCCAAAGTGAAATTATTTAGACGAATAGATTTCTCTTTAATATTAAAGGCAGAGCCACCGACAATATAACGTTTTGAGGAATCAGAATAAATTCGATAATCGCGAATATCACGTAAACCTATTAAACATAAGGCGTGTGGAAAAGCTTTTGGACGTTGACTATAACCAGAGCGTAATTGACGTAAAACTGAAAGTAATCCATCTCCAATTAAAGCATCTACTTCATCCATTAAAATAACTAAAGGTTTTGGTAATTGAAGACACCAACGAGTTAAAAAATCATTGATACCATTTTGCATTGAACGAATTTTAAAACAGTCTTCTTGAGGATTGTAAGTTTTATCTAAATAAATCCTCGCTTTTGATTCAAATTCACTGATAATTAACTCATTTACCGCTGCAATGTCATTACGAAGGGGTTGTGCCCCTTCGACATTAATATATAACG
>DAOVTJ010000055.1 GCA_030633165.1 Thiomargarita sp.
AATATGCTTTAAATGGAACATCGCAAATTTGCCTTAAAAATCATGGCGACTGGGTTTTTGCATTCAGCCGACTCCATTCTGGAAATTTACATATTCGTTATTAGAACAGCACACTAAACCTATGAACAACTATCACTACAAATAAAAATGGCGTTGTTGCAGAAATATTGATAAATTGTTGATTTAATTCTGTTTTACAGACCTTATACCTTATTAAAGAGAATTTGTTATTTATGCAACAACGTCAAGTAAGTCTAAATAATTGGTGAATGCATTTATTTTGCGTGTTCATAAAGTTTGTCGTCTTTTTTGAAAAAGGGTGATTGTTTTAATAAACGTTGTTTTAACATACCAAGGTAATCATTACGGAATTTTCTCAGCAAATAATCTTTCGGATTATCTTTTTTTAGATTATCCCAGGTTTGTTGTTGTAATAATTTATTTTTTTGTTGTGCGTTATCCATCATTTCTGTTGTAATGGCGATCTGTTTAGTTGTAGTTCGTTCATAGTATTGCATGTAATCGTTAGTTTAAGTTTCAATTACTTCAATATCACTTTGATGTTATTGCTTTTTCAATTTTTCGATATTGGCTGGGATTGGAGCGGACATGTTGCTTTCCCATAGAGCGGATAAGTGCGAAATATTTTGAGCTTCTTGTGATTTTGAGACGTCTAACATTGAGTCTAAGAATTCTAGCCCCATGAATTGACAAATTTCTCGTAATACGGATTCTGTATTATTAAGGAAATCTTCAAAGCGAATGGTTAATACTCTATTTGGATAGTTATCTATCATTTTTCTAGCAGCATCATGCGCTTTAATCCAAGTAAATGTGTTTAATAGGGTATCATAGTCATGAATAATAGAGCGGTTCATGCTACTAATTTGGGCACGTGGATCCCGTACAACATTCAAGAAGAGTAAATTATCAAAAGCTAACATTAATTCATTAGCATTATGAATATTATCCAAAGATTTGTCCATAACAACTTTGGCATTGTGTTGTTGCCCTGCTTGGAATAGCATTTCCCACCCAATAATATACGGGTTACGTAAAGGTTTGTTTTTAATAGCCTCAAAGATTTGAATGGGATTTAAATTGTGACAATCCCATTTGACCATTGTTGCATTTTGTAACCCGACTAAGTCAATAACTAGTTGGAAATAGGTGTCATCATTGGATAAATCACCATAGAATTGTATTAGGGGCATAAAGTCAATAATATGTAAGGGATAAGGAGAATAAAAATCTGGGAAAAAGTTTAGGTGAAGAGCATGGCTACCACATCGACGGATTGGAATCATTAAAACAGGTTGCGGTGTATTCATATCTATATCTCTTTTTATTTTGTTAATAACTGACGAGATAATAAGATATTATAGCTTATACTATATTGTAAGCCTACATTTTACCTTTTTGGAAAATATATGTTTATTCAATTAATTGGTTTAGTTGGCATTGGATTGTATGCCAAGAAAAAATATTCATTCGATTTTAATTTTAGCAAACACTTAATACCATTTTCTGGCAATGAGGTACGTGATCAGCAGCTTCAGGAGTTTACTTCTGATAATATTAAAGAAAAAACACCTCTGCAAAAATTGAATGATAGTAATATGAAAATATCTTTAGTTTCATTGGGGTTTTCCTCAATAGGATATTTAATCTATCATCCTTTAGGTTTGTTAAGCTTGCCAGGTATTATTTATATTACCCATTTTCCTTTTCTTCAGTCTTATCATGAGATAGTTAAGGAAAAAAAGGTTACTGTGGATTTGATGTCAGCATCAACTAAAATTTTACTCGTGCTTTATGGACGTTTATTTTTTGCATCTATTGCAATTTCTCTATACAGTATTAATCGGATTTTACTTGCAAAAGTTAGTGATGATTCAAAGAAGAATATTATTGATGTCTTTAAACAATGTCCAACATCTGTTTGGATTAGTTGTAAAGACGGCTTAGAAAAAGAAGTCTCTTTCGAAAGTTTACAATTAGATGATATCATTATTGTTAATACAGGACATACGATTCCTGTAGATGGGTGCATTATAGAAGGTCTCGCTACTATTGATCAACATATTTTGACAGGGGAATCCCAACCTGTGGAAAAAGAGGTGGGTTCTGATGTCTTTGCTATGACACTTGTACTTTCTGGTAAGATTTATATTAAAATTACTCATACTGGTGAGAAAACAACAGCGGCTCAGATTGCTTGTATTTTGAATAATACTATTAGTAATAAAACGGAAGCTCAGTTATGGGCAAAAGAATTTAGCGATAAAACTGTTTTTCCAACATTTGTAGTTAGTGGTTTAGCTCTCCCCGTTGTTGGTCCTACAGCTGCTTTGGCGATATTGAATTCGCATTTTAATTATCGTGCTTCTATCGCTTCCACAATTGGGGTTATGAATTATCTTAGCATGGCTTCTAGTAAAGGGATTTTGATTAAAGATGGGACAACTTTTGAGATATTAAATACAGTTGATATTGTCGTTTTTGATAAAACGGGAACATTGACAAAAGAACAACCTCAGGTTCATAGAATACATTGCTGTAGTAATTTGTCAGAAGCTGAAATTCTTACTTATGCTGCAGCAGCTGAAGATAAACAAGTACACCCAATTGCAAAGGCTATTTTGCAAAAAGCAATGGATTGGAAATTAGAATTACCTAGAATTAAAAAGACGAGCTATCAAGTGGGTTATGGGTTAAGTGTTGAGGTTGATGGGCATATTGTGCATATTGGTAGCATTCGCTTTTTTGAACACGAATGTTTTTCTATTTCTGATAAGGTTCGCCAAATCCAAGAGCAATGCAATGATCAAGGTTCTCCAATGGTAGCTGTATCTATTGATGATACAATAGTGGGTATTATTGAGTTACAAACGACAATGCGTGCTGGTGTAAAAAATCTCATTCAGGCACTTCGGCAGCGGGGTGTAAAATCCATGTATATTATTTCTGGTGATCATGAGGCACCGACACGTCAATTAGCCCAGGAGCTGGGAATCGATCATTATTTTGCTGAGGTTCTTCCAACAGAAAAGGCAAATTTGATTAAGCAGTTACAAAGTGATGGTAAAAGTGTTTGTTATTTGGGAGATGGTATTAATGATGCTATTGCGTTAAAGCAAGCTGATGTTTCTATTTCTTTACGTGGTGCTTCAACAGTCGCTACGGATGCAGCTCAAGTTATTTTTATGGATGAGACATTGAATCATTTACCTTATTTATTTGATATGGCGCAACAATTTGATCATAATATCAAAAAAATTGTGATGAGGGTTGTCACGCCTAGTGTAGTGTCTGCTGCTGGTGTAATATGGTTTGTTCATGGGGGCTTATTGCTTTCGTTTATTTTTCCACAAATCGGTTTGATAGCAGGTGTATTAAGTGCAATGCACCCTGTTATTCCTAATGAAAATCCTGAGAAAAATAAGAAGGAATAAATCAAAACATAAGACTAACTTTATGTTTTGACTTATCCTTTTTACAATTAAGCTGTTGCAGTAGGCGCTGCTGCAACTGGTTCCTCTTTTTTATTTAAAAATTTATTCATTAAAAGATAAGTACCAACACCAACTAATGCGCCACCAGCCACGGCGACACTGATTGGATGAGCGAGTAAAAAAGCTTTTAAACTACCATATCCAGTTGATAATGTATTTTCCATTTATATAAAACCTCATTGTTGTAAAAAAAGCGAAACTTTAAATTTTTTCCCAATATTCATCTGGCATTTCTACGCACATTTTTAATGCGCCTATACTACCACAATATTCTGCATCCTGCACACAAATCGCATCTCCTCCACCATATTCATGGAGACTCTTTTCTATTGCAATATCAATCCCCTTTAATCGAGAGCCACCGCCTGCAATAATAATATTATTACGCAGTTTCTCTTGAAAATCTGGATCAAAACTTCCTACAAGCTCTTGTATTGCTTTACTAATGGGAGTAGTGAGTTTTAAACAACATGCTTGCAAAATATCAGTAATATCATACTCCGATGGAATGCCCCGTTTAGTCAGAGTAACTTTAACTATTTCTGATACTTCAGAAACATAACCATATTTTTCTTTTATACTTTTTATAATTTTTGAGCTTAATTGAACATCTGGAAATTTATGCAGAATAGCCTTTTTCAATTCATTATCAAGGAAATTTCCTGCAAAGTTAAGCGTTATCTGATCACTTTCATCAGGCATCGAGCCATGCATTCGACATAAATCTGTCGTACCCCCACCGATATCGACAATTAAACATTCATCAAAGCGATCAATCGAATAAGCCACTGCAAAAGGCTCACTAACAATAATTATTTTATCAATAAATTCTTTAGTCGCCTCAATAATTGCTTTTTTATTTTTTATGCTAGCTTGAGCAGGTACACCAATAGCTGCATAAATTTTGTCATCTTTCTCTTTTTCAGTGGTGGTTTGGGCTATAACGTGTTTTAAAATGAGTACAGTAGCTTGAAGTGATTGCTCATCCTCGCAAATAACACCATCAGCTAAAGGCCAAATCATATTTAGTGAAAGGCGATTTTCTAAAGCATGTTCTCCAAGCAGATGATCTCGACCAAATCTCTTTTGAGATATAACATCCTTAGTATAACCTATACAAGTTGTCGTACTAAAACGTTTACCTGTTGAAGTTGTAATAGAAGTTTGACTTGTCCCTAAATCAACTCCAATATAATAAATATTAGACATATTAATAATCGTCAAGGTTTAATTGACTTTCATTTTACACTGTGGCTTTTCTTAAATCAAGATTATTTTGAAGAATTTGTTTAAAAAAAGCTAATTTTGAGGTGGAAGTCTTGTGACTAGGTATCTTTTTAGAGGGTACGGAATATTTTTTTGGAGTACTTAAAGCTTCAATCTTAGTATGAATAGCATCCAATGTTTTTTGATGGACTAAACCATTTTCCCGTATTTCACGTATCTCCTGTTTATTATCCCTAAATTTCCAAAGAATTATTCCTCCTAAAGCTAAAACAATAAGGCTTGGAGATATTATAGCACTAAGTAATTTAGTAGAACTAATTTTTATTGCAGCATGTTGTTGTATCATATTTTTTTTACTCAATCATTATGCATGACTCTTTATTGTCTAATCATAACTGATTAGGTTAAAAATATCAAAATATTACGGCAGTGATGCAATGTGAGTGTTCTTTCCTATGCACTTTAATATTCTAAAGGTATATCTACACTGATTGATTTTTATATCATTCACATTGCACACTACCATATCTTAAATGCGTTCTAATTCATATTTCTTCAACTTACGCCACAATGAAACTCGATCAATGCCCAAGACTTGAGCGGCGATAGTTTTATTGTCTTTGACTTCTTTAAGTACCCATTGAATATAAGAAATTTCCTGTTCTTCTAAGGAAGGAAAACTACCATCTTCTTTACAGCGAAAAGTTTTAATATCAAAGGTGCGTAAGTCTTCAGGCAAGTTTTCTAGTTCGATACGACTCCCTTTTGCCAATGCTACGCCATGTGCCATGATATTTTCCAGTTCACGTACGTTACCTGGAAAACCGTAAGTGACCAGGCGTTCACTCACAGCAGGGGCAATTTCGCTAACTGCCTTATTCATTTGCTTGGTGTAGCGTTGCAGAAAATATTGGCTAAGTAATGCAATATCTCCTTGGCGTTGTACTAATGGTGGAAGGTGTAGTGATACAACATTAAGGCGAAAAAACAAATCTTGACGAAAAAGAGCACTTTTCACCGCTTCTTGAAGATTACGATTGGTGGCTGCGAGAAAGCGCACATCTACTGTAATGGGTGTCGTACTTCCGAGATGTATAACTTCCCGTTCTTGTATCACACGTAATAACTTCACTTGCATGGAAGGTGGCATCTCAGTGATTTCATCTAAAAATAAAGTGCCTCCATTTGCTGCTTCGACGAATCCTCGTTTCTGCGATGTTGCACCAGTAAAAGCCCCCTTTTCATGACCAAACAACTCATTAGCCAATAATTCCTCAGTGAAAGCACCACAATTAACTGCAATAAAAGGTCCTTGAGCACGTCCACTATACTGATGTAAATAACGAGCCAGTAATTCTTTACCTGTCCCACTTTCCCCACTAATAAGAATATTACAATCGGTTGGTGCCACCTGCTGTGCACTTTCCAGCAATTTTTGCATTTTTGGGGCTTGAGTAATGATTTGTACCTTATTTTCATAGCTTGCCAATTGCTCTCGTAATTGATGATTTTCCTTTTTGAGCTCTACTTTAGCTAATGCTTCTCGTACCACTTTTCGCACATCATCCAAACGAAAAGGCTTGCCAATATAATAAAAAGCCCCGTGTTTCATAGCTTCCACAGCAGATTCTAGGGTCGCATAGCCAGTAATAAGAATGACCTCTGTATCTGGATGTTGGAGACGACATTTTTCCAGGATTTGCATGCCATCCACCTTTTCCATGCGTAAATCTGTGAGTACCACATCAAAGTATTGTTCACTTATGTACTTGAGTGCCTTTTGACCACTCTGTGTCGTCGTCACCGCATATCCCTCTTTCTTCATAACGTGTTTGAGGTTTTTCAGAGCCACTAATTCATCATCTATAATTAATAGTTTGCTTATATTATCCATTCATATTCCAATCGGTAATCGAATCAAAAAGGTTGTTCCTTCCCCAGGGTGGCTTTTTGCCCGAATCTCTCCGTCATGCTCCTCAATAATTTCATACACAATAGACAATCCCAATCCTGACCCTTGCCCCACTTCTTTCGTAGTAAAAAAAGGATCGAAAATTTTTGGCAATAGTTCTGCGGGAATACCAGGACCAGTGTCATTGATCTCGATATCCACCATTGGGATACCATTATTATTCGCTTTCTGGGCATGTAAGCTGATATTTCCGTTGTTACCAATAGCTTGCATGGCATTTTTGAATAAGTTCAGTAACACCTGCTGCATTCGTTGTTTATCAACCAAAACAAGTAAATCTTCTGAGATTTCTACATTGACTGTCACACCAGTCGGTATTTGCCCCTGTACAAAGCGTAAGGTTTCTTGTACTAAATTATTCAATTGTAGCTGCTCTTTTTTGAAATCTTTTTTACGAGAAAATTCCAGTAAAGCATACACAATACGTTGCGCCCGTAGAGTTTGAATATCGATCTGAGTGAGTAATTCTCTAAAGTAATCTATATCTACTTCATCCAACTCTTCAAGTAGTATCTGACAAGAAGATGAAATATTTGATAGCGGATTATTGAGTTCATGTGCCACACCAGAGAGTAAAGTTCCCAAAGCGGCGAGTTTTTCAGATTGGATCAGATGTCGCTGGTGAGTTTCCAATTCTTCTAGCATGTGATTGAAGGCGCGTTCTAGTGAACGAAGCTCTCGTTCTTGAGATTGTCCTTGTAGCTTCTTAAAATCCCCTGTCGCAATCCTATCCATATTCTCTTCCATCAATCTAAGCGGGCGTACAACTAGGTGGGATAAGGCGCGCCCGATAACAATACCAAACCAGGATAAAAGTACGATTGCCAACAGAAACTCATTAATAGAGCGATTAAGGTTTTCTTTTAATAATTTACGTTCTGTTTTGGCGACTGTTTCAGCTATTTTCACGATATTTTTACCAAGGTCTCGAATTATAGGACGATTGGACTCATTTATATCACTCATTAAGTGTTGATATAACAGAATTTCTTCAGATAAATGTGTTAATTCTGTTGGCGTGAGGAGCATAACGAAATCGTTGTGACTATTTTCAATAAGCGCCAACAGTTTAGCAATATACGCATAATTTTCTTCATAATCAGAACGTTGCCCATAAAGAAAATAATTCTTTTCAAAGCGTCTAAGTTCCAATGTCGCATCAAAGAATTCTGCAATTTTTTCTCCTGAGACTAGCTTCTTTTCCAAAAATCGTAGTTCAATATAGGTACACACCGAAAGGATGATGATAATTATCGCAATGAGGTAATGACCTAGCGTGATCTTTTGCCCCAAACTAAGTTGAATGCTGGTTATCATATCAAAGAGTTGTTTCATAATGCAACATTGATGAATTTTGTAACATTTTGTATAAATAATTGAAATTTAAAAGATTTCATTTCATGTCAATTGAGCAGTGTTACATTTTACAACACTGCCTTTTCTCAATATAATTCTATAAAATCTTCCAAAAACAAAGTGTTAGTGGTATTGGCACGACTCCTGCATTTAATATTACTAATCCGTGCTCTTATGATTGGATTAAGATCACTTCCTGAAAATATAAACAGGTATTTTCGTAGCACACGTCATGAGCAATGATTATAAGGTGGAAATGATTGCCGAAACTGGGAATTTTAACATAACTCACAATTTCCTAGCGGAAACTAAGCATATTCTGCTCGTGTGCAAGGAAGGAGATATACAAGAAAAGACAGTGAATTATGCCCAAAATCTTTGCCAAAGGAGCGGGGCGACTTTGAATGTTTTTTATTGGTCACAAGGAATAGCAGCACGGCAATGTTTTGAGACATTAGTACATTATGTCAAAAAAAAAACAACCATCATCTGTACTGTGATCAGTCATGTTAATGGTTTGGATATGAGTCACAAATGGACAATAAATGGTTGTCCACTCATTATAGTCAAAGAATCTGTTTTAGGAAATTATCAATGTTTACAACACAACAAAAACGTATGAAATTAATCAAGCTTCTTTTATGGGGCGTTATGGTAATTGCACTTTATGGCGGGCTTTATTTCGGTGAAGTTCCACTGGTTCATTGGATATCACAGGGACATTGGACTTTTGTTGGAACCATTGTCATCGCCTTTCTGTTTTCCTTTGTGCATGGTAACTTCACAGGTAAATTTTGGGATGTTTTAGGTATCAAACCAAACCTTTCAGGAGGACAAAAATAAGTGGAATCATTACCAACAAATTTCATTGACTTACAATATTTTCATATTATTTACCTATTTCTTGTTGGTTTTGTTGGCGGGTTAGTTAGCGGTTTTATTGGTTCAGGCGGTGCTTTCGTACTCACACCGGCAATGATGAGCTTAGGTGTACCAGGAATTGTAGCAGTGGCGAGTAATATGTGCCACAAGTTTCCCAAAGCACTAGTAGGTGCTCTAAAACGCGCGAAATTTGGGCAAGTTGATTTAAAACTAGGACTGATTTTTGGTCTTTTTGCAGAAATAGGCGTATTGATAGGCGCACAAATACAAGAGTATATCCGTGAAAGCTTCGGTAATGCGGGTTCTAACCTGTATGTCAGTATCGCTTTTGTATTTATATTAAGCACTGTAGGCACTTATGTTTTATATGATGCGTGGAAATCTCGGGCTGATAAATCTAGTAATTCTGAAGAAAAAACGGGTAAATTAGCCCTCTGGGTACAATCTATCCATATTCCAGGCACTATGATGTATTTCAATAGTTTGAAAGCCAAAGTTTCAGTTCTTTTCATTGTACCGTTAGGTATTGCAACTGGAATGTTGGCTGCAACCATCGCAGTAGGCGGTTTTGTCGGTGTACCTGCTCTAATCTATGTTTTGGGCGCACCTAGCATAATGGCTTCGGCGACGGAATTGGTGGTTGCTTTTGTTATGGGGCTTGGCGGTACGATTAAATTCGCTTGGAGTGGTTTTGTAGATATCCGTTTAGCGATGATTATTTTAGCGGGTTCATTGTTTGGTGTCCAGTTAGGTGCGATAGGGACGACTTATGTAAAACCTTATATGATCAAGCTAGTGATGGGGACAATCATGATCATTGTGCTATTTAGCCGTGCCTTAATGGTGCCTATTTACTTAGCTCAGCTTGGGATGATTAAACCATTAGACAAAACGCTTGAACATATTATGAGTACAACTAGCTTTAGCATTTTGGTATTTGCTTTAAGTTTTGGGGCACTAATGATTTTAGGTGCAATGTGGCAGGGTCGAATGGCAACAAGTGCTCATAACTACGGTACATAAAAGTATGACAACACAATCATTGCCTTTAGGGCAGCTTAATAAAATACTTTTAGCTACTGATGGTTCTGAGTTTAGTGCTGGTGCAGAACATGAAGCTATTAATCTGGCTGGTTTATTAGATACACAGCTAGATATCATGTCTGTGGTGAATGCTTACCCAGAAGAAGATGCACTAGCCTTCCAAGAACTGATAAAAAGGGCGGAAGAAAAAGCTAATAATTACATGGATGGGCTCAAATCTAAGGCAGTTGAGGCGGGTGTGAAATGTCAAAATTTGATACGTTACGGTGAAACGCCCTATCAAACAATCGTGGAGACTGCCGAAGAACAAGAAGTTGATCTTATTATCATGGGGAGACATGGTAAAAAGAACATGATGCGGCTTTTGGTGGGGGCTAGTACAGCCCAAGTGATTGGTAATGCGCCTTGCAGCATATTGGTCACACCTAGAGATAGCAAAATTAAGGGAAATGCCATTTTATTGGCAGTAGATGGTTCGCCTTATAGTGAATTAGCCGCCACAGCAGCAAGTGCTTTGGCAATAGAGCTCAATGCACCGATTATGGTGCTATCTGTTATTCGTAGTGAACATAAAGATAATCGTCGGAAAGAAGCGGAAGCGGTGGTTGAACACACAGGTAAGATTTTAAGAGAAAAAGGTATTCGTGTCCAAAAACGGGTAATGACGGGCAGATACGTAAAAACGATTATTGAAACGGCACAAGAATTAGATTGTGATCTGATTGTGGTTGGTAGCCACGGACGGACGGGTTTAAAGAAATTATTACTGGGCAGCGTTTCTGAGCGTGTGATTGGTTTAGCCAATTGTGCTGTATTAGTAGTTAAATAACAGAGGAAAAGAAAATGATTATTAGTGATATGAGAGTTTTGGAACTAGGCAATACGGTGTCAAATTTTGACTATGAGATGATAAAAAACATTGTTGCTCGCTATATGGGTAAGAACAATGATCGAAAGACTGTTTATTTAGAGGTATTAAAAATCAATACCCATAAACAATACATGACAGATTTTTTAGTGGTTCTCAGCACACAAGTTGCTGGTGAAACTCGTATACTTTCTGTAAAATATCGCAAAAAACCCATTTTCTTGAATATTGCAAATCACTTACGCAAGATATTTAAAGGTTTTATCATTGTGGCTAAAGAAGTGCTTGATCCTCCAATTCAGACTGAAACAGATATTGGATTCAATACAGAAATTAAAGAATGGATGCGTTAAGTACTGAAGCATAAATTTTCTGGTATTGTATAATGCCAGAAAATGTTTAGTATGTTTGTCTTAAAAACCAGAAAATTTGTGGTTCAGTATTTAATACTCTCCACTGAATAATATTGTTTTTTACTTATCAATCTTCTAAATTCCCCCGACGACGCACCTGCGAACCCGATTCAATGTTCCAAGAACCTTTAGTGTTATTTCGTAAGTCGCTGTCTTCTATCGTGCCTTTGCCACCGTCATATATCCACACAGCTTCATAAGCATTTTTTTGAATCGTATTTTACTTGCTATTTTACATCGAAGATTTTTATTTTGCAACGGCTCTAATAAAATTCATACTTCAGTACATATATGCAAGATAAACTGTGCCAATCAAACATAAGATTAAAAGACTAAGCCTTTTGTTCATGTAAACAAATACTAACAACGCGATAAATAAAATGATGCAAATTACAGAAATGATTGTATTTTGAAGGTTATGACTTGACCATTCAATAATAGTATTACCCGATGTAATAAAAATATCTATACTTTTTTCAATTACATTTTTTTCAATTACATTCTGTGCTGTTTCACTTATTTGTGGTGTTGTTTCACTTATTTGTGGTGTTGTTTCACTTATTTGTGGTGTTGTGTAGTAGGTATATGTAATATAACTGGTGCCCATCAAAAATAAGATTAAAATACTGAGCTTTTTATTCTTGAAAAAAAACATTGATACCATAACAAATAGTATGATGCCACTTGTATAAATAATTGTATCTTGAATGTTATGAGTTGACCATTCAACAAGTGCATTACCCGCAAAAATAAAAGCACCGATGATTATGATAAGACCCAAAATAAATACTGTGGTTTGTTTTTTAAGCCACTGTATAATCATAAACTGCATGTATTTTTTTGGAGCCACCGACATAGCAACAGACTTAGTAGCTGACTTAACAGACTTAGTAGCTGACTTAGCAAAATCTTTCACTTTCTTCATAGTAAATGCCCCCCTATTATTATATAAAATGACCTATTATGATATTAATTGAAATAATAATCTATAGCCTATAGACCTATTATGGGGGCCATTTTTCAAAAAACAACCCAGAATTAAAACTTTTTTCTATGAACTTATCGCATGAATAAAATTAAATTATAAATGAAAAACCATGTCTCAAATTAATTTTATGACTGAAATGGTGGGCAAGCGGGTGAAATATCTAATCTTTTCAAAGATCTCGACGCCCCGCTTACCCACCCTACAATAAATGGTACCCAACATAGCTTTACAAAGCTTTAACCTTATCCAAACTCAAC
>DAOVTJ010000249.1 GCA_030633165.1 Thiomargarita sp.
GTACTTATTCAACATGCCATCAATGGGTTTAATGCAATGCCACCCCGTGGTGCTAATGCGGCTCTTAGTGATGAAGAAATTAAACTTACCGTACAATACATGCTAGAAGCACTGCAAGTTGAAGTTGTAGAACCTGTTCAAGCCCCTGTAGAAGTTGTAGAACCTATTCAAACTCCTGTAGAAGTTGCAGAACCTGTTCAAGCCCCTGTAGAAGTTGCAGAACCTGTTCAAGCCCCTGTAGAAGTTGTAGAACCTATTCAAACTCCTGTAGAACTTGTAGAACCTATTCAAACTCTTGTAGAGGTTTTAGAGCCTGTTCAAGCCCCTAGAGAAGTTACTGGACAAAAAGTTTACGAAACATCTTGCGCTTTTTGTCATAATAAACGTGTTCGTGGCGCACCAAAATCTGGTAAAAAAGACGATTGGGCTCCTCGTATCGCACAAGGTATGGATAGCTTATTTGCCCATGCAGTGAGAGAGTTTCAGGGAAAAACACAATTCTCAAATGAGGAACTTAAAGCAGCAGTGACTTATATGGTTTCTGACTTGAAATAACTTTTCAACAACTCAGATTTTTTTAATTAAAATCTGAGTTGCAGGATGCAATTTATGGATACTCCCAATATAATGAAGGTGATTAGTGAAAGATCATCAACAACTCGTACATCCAATAAGGATATGGATATTACCCGTTATCTAAAATTGGTGATTGAGAAAAATGCCTCTGATATATATTTCACCGTCGGCTCTCCAGTACGTTTTAAACTCTCTAAGAAAGTTACCAGTGTAGGTAAAACCATACTTACAAGTGAAATGACTGAAGGTATAGCTCGCAAGATTATGAATGCAGAGCAGTGGGCATATTTTGAAAAAGAATTAGACCTTGATTTTGCTATAAGTATGGCAGATTCAAAAGCGCGATTTCGCGTTAATGCATTTAGGCAACAAGGCCATGTCTCCATAGTAATGCGTTACGTAAAAGGTAATGTACCTTCCATGGATCAAATGAATTTGCCAGTGATACTCAAAGACCTAATACTTAATAAGCGTGGGTTGATTTTGATGGTTGGCGCAACAAATTCTGGTAAATCCACTACCCTTGGTGCGATGCTTGACCATCGTAATGCAAATCAATCAGGACATATCTTAACAATTGAAGATCCAATTGAATTTGTACATCCCCACAAAAAATCCTTGGTTAATCAAAGAGAATTAGGGGTTGATACACATACATACGTACGTGCTTTAAGAGCTTCTATGCGTGAATCTCCAGATGTTATTCTGATTGGTGAAATTCGTGATCGAGAAACAATGGGAGCCGCATTAGAATTATCTAATACAGGACATTTGGCTATTTCTACCCTACATGCTAATAATGCTAATCAAGCCTTACAACGTGTTATTAATTTATTTACACAAGATCAACATAAACAGTTGTATATGGATTTATCATTAAATCTTATTAGTGTAATTTCACAACGTCTTGTTTCTGGTGTGGATAATCAATTGGTTGCGGCAGTGGAGGTGATGATCAATACGCCTTATATCGCAGAATTAATTCTAAAGGGTAAAATAGATGAGATAAAAGAGGCCATGTCAAACAGTGGGACAGAAGGTATGCAAACATTTGATCTCGCATTATATAACTTATACACTGCTGGAAGGATAACCTTAGAAGAGGCATTAAATAATGCCGATTCACGTACAGATTTACAAGCAAAAATTACTTTTGGTTAAATAAAAAAGGCGTCCCTGCCAAAACCGCATGTTATTTCTTGAATTCCGATAAAACAAAGTCAATTTTATCTTGCAAGCGAACCCTTTCATTATGACGCATCAGTGCCTCATGTTCTTTTTGTTGTTTATAATGTAAATATTCATGAATAATATTGAGTGCACTGATAACAACCATACGTTCCGTGCTTACCACTTTGCCGTCTTCACGTATTTCTTTGATTTTATCATTGAAATATTGTTCAGCGGCCATTAAAGTATCACGTTCTTCTTCAGGGCAAGCAACGACATAATCTTTTTCAAGAATCTGTAAATTAATTGGCACTGCTTTACCATGACTCATATATTTATTTCCATAGATTTCAACCGTGCAATCATCGCTTTAATACGTGTACGTGCTTGAGCGTTTTTATCAAGCAAGGCAGCATGTTCTAAGCTAAGAATTGCTTTGCTTTCATGCAAAGATTGGTTTTCATTTGCCAGTTTTTTACATGTTTGAATAAGTTCATCAATATTGGTTTCTAGTAATTGCAAATCAGATTTTTCCATTAATATCATATTTCATTCAACAATTGTGGCGTCTTCTTCAAATAGTTCTTCGTCTTCAAATAAGTCTTCATCATCAAATAGCTCATCATCATCAAATCCATCCTCCTTTGGGTTTATGCCATCAGAAACTAAATATTCACGTCTTGATAAATAAGCATCACGTAGGTATGAATATTTATCTAAAGCAGCAGCTTGGAGTATTCTTTCAGCCCCTAATAAATTTGCACGTTCATCAACACCTTTAACCACATAAGGTGCTAAAGCTTGTGCCTCTGCTTGTGTACCTGCATAATAAAAGAGAGGATCTAATAAAGTATCTGCCCCTAATCCTACAATATCACGTGCTGAACTTGGTCCCCAAAGAGGTAAAACAATGTAAGGACCACTATTGACTCCCCAGTAACCCAAGGTTTGACCAAAATCTTCATCATGTTTAGGTAAATTTAACTCACTCGCCACATCAATAATTCCTACTAAACCAATAGTAGAATTAATGAACAATCTGCTTGTATCTGATGCCGCTTGTTTAAATTTAAATTGTAACAAATCATTAGCAATAACGACAATATCACCAAGATTACTA
>DAOVTJ010000036.1 GCA_030633165.1 Thiomargarita sp.
AGCTTCTTGCTCTGCATGTTTTCTTTCTATAATTTCTTGTTCTAATTTCTGGCTATGTTCCGAGACTTTTTGTTCAGCAACTATCAATAATTCTAAAAGTTTTTTTGCCTCAAAAAATTGATGGCTTGATATTTCCAAATCTTCAGCTAGTTTGATACAGGGTATCAGGATATGCGTTTTAGACCACAAACTGATAAAATAGAACATTAAAAGAATAACAAGCAGAATAAAAAAACTGATTATCAGATCTATTTTTGCAACATGCTCCATTTCTAAGATGAGAATATTTGTCTGTTCACCAGCCAAATCTGAAATTATCAATCCCGTATTGATAGTTTGTGTTACCGCTTCAAACCAGGTTTCCGCATCGACAGGATACTCAACACCATTTTTACTCGCAGCAAAAATATTTGCTCTTAACACTTTAAAAGACAGCATAAATTCTTTTTCAAATATCACAAGCGCTTGTGCCATTTTATTTGAAATAAAAGGCAGTTCTTTTAAGAGCAATATTTGCTCAATATAGTGTTCCACTATCATATGATAATGGTTGAGCTTATTAATAGTTTCAGATGAAAAAGGTTCGCCACCTACAAGAGTATTAGCCACAAGAGCACGTTCTAGTCCAGCAAATTCGGATAGTCTTGTAATATTCGGACGCAAAACACTATTCAAATAAACGATATGTTCTGTTTTGTTTTGCGGGAGAAAGAGCAAATTATGCAAAGTTAGCTCATGATTAATATTAAGAGTAGCACTCTTAATCCATTCATCTTTAGAAATCTCGCTATTGATGATTTGTTGGCGTGCAAGTTTGAAGTGATCATATTTTTCGCGCCATTGTTCTAATTTTGTCGAAAAATCATTTTTTTGAGGATGGTTGACAGCAATTTTTTGAGCCAGTACGACTTGGGTATCTCCTTTTTTTCCCATTTCAATAAATTTTTGGAATAGCGGTGATAATTCTCCTTCACCATTGGCAAGTATTGTTACACCCAAGCCCCGTTCAATGGCTTGCCATTTAGCGGCTGCATTGAGTTGTTCTGCAATTTTGTTTTTATTCTGATAATCTCTAGCAAGCCTTTTTTCTTCAAACGCATTAATAATGAGTGAACCTACCAGTATTACCAATATGCACAAGACAATTCCAGAGACGATCAACAGTTGATATTTTAAGGTTTTCATTTTCTATAAAAACCTAGAAACTATTTGAGTTCCCAGGTTTTCGATAATTACGGCGCAATTTTATTAATCACAATTTCCACAGGAACTTTCTGAGCTAAAATGACAGAGCTCACTTCTCCCTGCAAGTCACCAGATTGTAAGATGGCAGAACCACTCCTTGATATACGTGCTAAAACCTTCACTTCTTTAAAATTAGATAATTTCAGTGCAGGCATCATCGCCATACTATCATCTAGCATTACTGTGATAGGTAAATCACTAACCGATTTTTTCACAATAGCTAAAGGCATTGCCGAACCTGTTATCGCACGAGCATAGATAAATACGATATCACTAGGATTTACCTTATCTTGTAAAGCAGGATCTAAACTCAAATGTACTTCAATTTGAGCAGAAGGCTCTGCCTGCTGCGGTATATGGAAATTTGATAATTGACTACGCGCTTGGGCTATACGTTCTTCTAATTTTTGTCGCGCTTCTTCCTGATCTAACGGCACTTGTTGTAAAAAGCGTTGCCAATATCCAATTGCACTAGTGTAGTCTCCCGCTTGGTCTGCACCTAAACCTAATAACCATAAGGCTTGTTGATTTAGAGGATCTAAATCCAAAGCACTTTTGAGTAATTTTGTTGGCTGTCCTTCAAAGTGCCCCCCATTTGAGAGAATTAACATGCGAGCTAATTCAGTTAATAACTCTGGATCTTGCTCCCCAACCAATGCCAATGCTTTGTTATAGGCTTGTGCAGCTTCATCATAGCGTTTAAGATAGGCATAAGAACGTGCTAACATGTTCCAACCTTGATCATCATTGGGTTCTTTTTCTAGACGTTCAGCTAAATTTTTAACCATTTTTTCAAAGTCAGCATCCGCCCCGCCAGTTGTCGCATGACCAGCATTTTGGGCATGACCAGTATTTTGTGTTTCTGTGAGCGGTGCTTGCATGAGTATTTGCCATGCCCCTAATTTCCAATATCCACCAATCGCTAATAGTGGAATACCGAGAGTAACTATAATGGCACTTGCCCAACGAACACGCGCTTTCTGAACTGTAGGAACACTTTTGTCTAAATCTTGTGCGAGGGCTTTCTCCAATTCTTGTTTCGCTTGTACCAGTTGTTCTGGTGTCAAGTTTTCTTGGTCTAATTCCGAAAGGCGTTCTTTGTATATTGCAACATTTAACGTGTTACGATCAATCTCATCAGCTGAAGTATTCTTTTTCAGCAGGGGATAAACAACAAAGGCGATGGCGATTAATATTAAATTGGCTGCGATTATTCCAAATGTTAGCATGAACATTATTTTTTCCCCTTATTTTCCAAGCACTTGTTTAAGTTGTTGACGTTCTTCTTCAGAGAGTTTCTGTGGTGTAACTGTTGTTTGCGCATGGCGACGGATAAAGTACACCAACATCAGAAACGCGATCAACACAAGCACTAGAGGTCCCAACCATAAGACATAAGTTTTTGCTTTCAATGGGGGATTATACAGAACAAAATCACCGTAACGTTCAACCATAAAATCTGTAATTTGTTCAGTGCTTTCGCCATTACTAATTTTAGTACGAACTAAATCACGTACATCTTGAGCCAATTCTGCATTGGAATCTCCAACAGATTGATTTTGACAAACAACACAGCGTAATTCTTCTATAAGATCAGCATACTGTTGCTCTTGTTCAGGCGTATCAAATCCTATAGGATTTTTGTCTACCGCATAAAGGCTAAAAGGTAGCGTTAATAGTATGAAAAGCAAGGTTCTTTTATTCATCTGTCTCAAAATTATTGTTATTGAAAGTTTGTAATTATAACATAGTCTCTACAAAGTACATTTTCATTTTACCTTTTCCTTTTACAATCATTGCACCTCTTTCAATGATTTTGAATTTATCTTTGACAAGATGATAAGTCGTTTCTGAAATGTTAATTTTCATTGGTTCAGAATGTGTTTCTATTCTGGAAGTGATATTGATGGTATCACCGAACACATCATAAATATATTTTTTAATACCAACCACACCTCCAATTACTTTTCCAGTATGAATACCAATTCTTATTTTCCAATGGGTGTTATATTTCATCATGTCGAGGGCAGCTTTCACAATATTTTCGGCATGATGCTCATTTTTTTCAGGTAAACCACAGGCACAAAGATAAGCATCACCAATTGTTTTAATCCGTTCACAATGATGTTTCTCAATAATATTATCAAATGCTGTAAAAAGAGTATTTAATTCATCAATCAAAAGACGGGGTTCAATATTAGAAGATAAGTGAGTAAAATCAACAATATCTGAAAATAATACTGTTACATTTTCAAAATATTCAGGTTCAGTTTTACCCGTTTCTTTTAAATTATTGGCAATTCTTAAAGGTAAAATATTTAGAAGTAATTGATCAGATTTATTTTTCTCTATTCTAATAATCTCATTATTCCTTTCCAAATCAAGTGCTTGTTGTTGTAACTTAATATTTTGGGCTTGTAATTGATATTGGAGTTTGTGAAGTTTAAGCTGAGTGTTTAAACGTGCTAATAGTTCTTGATATTCAATAGGTTTAGTAAGATAATCAGCAGCGCCAAGGCTAAACCCCTTGACTTTTTCTTCTATCGAATTTAGCGCTGTCATAAAGATAATAGGAATGTGTTGAGTTGTTTTTTGAGATTTTAAAATCTTGCAAACTTCAAACCCAGTAATCTTTGGCATCATAATATCTAAGAGTACTAAATCAGGTAGAGATTTCTCACATATTTGGAGTGCTTGTTCACCATTATAGGCACTCAAAACATTGTAAGACTTGTGAGTTAGAAAACTAGAGAGGATTATTACATTTTCTTGGACATCATCAACGATTAAAATCGTATCTTCGTGCTTCATGCTATTCATTTATCAATTAGCTCCGAGATTTTGCAAACCTCGGAGTTTTTTTACCAAAATTAATCAGATTGTGGTGAATAATTCCAATACGCTGTGGACATTAACGTGCTTTGCAACTTCAAATTTTGCATCCGATATAAAAATGCTGCCCCTGTCATAATTTGATCAGCAAGATCAACAACATGCCGATTATTCGGTTCTGCTAAGTATGTTCCTCTTACCCAATCATTAAAGGTACCCATTGCTGGTCCCGCCCAAATTTGATAATCCATCTCGCGACCTTTCTCACCAGTATTCGCCCAGCGGGAGGATTGTCCTAAATACCACCTAAAAATCAAAGCCATTTTGCGCTTAGAATCATTAGTGGCTTTGCTAATTTGTTCAGGATCACGTTTAGAAAAATAATCTACGGTTTCTTGCCATACCGTTTCTAGAGATTTTCTAAAAAGTTGTTTTTCTAATTTACTCTTCTCAGCTTGCGGAATGTCTTCTATCGCATTATAAGTATTGTATAACTCATACAATTTCTGTGCCCGCATCGGAAATAACGTGCCCCGTTTAATCACTTGAAGTTTAACACCTAATTCAAACATATCCGCAGCCGGTGCCATCATCACATCTGCCATACCGATTTGTGCTAACAAATTTCTGGTATGAACTGAAGAACCCGATTCAACACAAGCTTGGTTAATAGAACCTGTGACTAAATAGTCAGCACCCATCATAAATGCCGCTAAAGCCGATTGCGGTGTTGCAATGCCACCCCCAGCCCCAATTCTGATGGGATTTTCATACCCCTGTTTTTCCTGTATTTCATTTCTCAAAGCAATAAGAGAGGGCAATAAGCAAACCAGTGGGCGATTATCAGTATGTCCACCAGAATCCGCTTCGACGGTGATATCATCCACCATTGGCACTTTTTCGGCAAGTGTCGCTTGTAACTCGGTGATCAAGCCTTGTGCAACCAATTGCTTGAGCATTTTTGTCGGGGCAGGTTGCATAAATAGAGTAGCGACTTCACGTCGAGAAATCTTGCCAATAACCCGATTTTTAATCTCAATTTGATTGGCAGAGTTGAGACTTAGTCCTGCTGCACGATAATAAACAATATTTGGCGTTAAATTCATAAACGCAGCTGCTTCTACAGTTCTCACACCATATTTGAGATATAAATCAACTGTCTCTTTCTCAATAGTGGGTTCTTTAGGACTGTGAATCAAATTAAAAGCATAAGGTCCATTAGGCAACGCCGCTTGAATGCGTTTAATCGCTTCTTCAATTCTGGAAGGCACTAATCCACCTGCGCCAAAAGAGGCTAAAATCTTTTCTTTGCCTAAAGCAATAACCATTTCTTCAGACGCAATACCATTTGCCATTGCCCCTGTGGTATAGGCATACTTAATACCATGATAATCTAGGAAACGAGGATCACCCAATTGTTGAGGTAATAATGGCGGCACCGCTGTTAATGTTTCCATATCAGTTGCCGTGGTATCACTCAATTCACCATCATTTGTAATACCAATTTGTCCTTGTTGTCTTACAACATAACAAGGTTGAGCCAAATTCAACAATTTGGCTTTAATACCTTTTTCATCAAAGGCAATAGAATTTAAAGGACCTTGCCAAACAGGATTGTTGTTGCCCGTTTGCCCTAAGTATTTGAGTCCATTGTTGTTCGACATTATGTTTTCCTTTGTATGTGTGGCTTAAATTAATGAGCTTACGAAGCATCTAACAAACAAATAGCCACATCCTTAATCTCATAAATTCTCAATTTTGGTTTCCATAAACTGGCATCCCCAATGAGAATCACTTTATCCTTGCTCACTTCAACTTTAGATAAATGCACTTCGACATACATCCCCACCTGAGCATGTGGAATTTGTCCACGATATTTCCAAATAATTTCATGTTCAGTTAATTGTACGAAACGAGGAGATTTGAAGCTTTTACCTAAATCAAGTTGGAGAGCATAAGTTTGCATTGCCTGTAAAATCGCTTCTACGCCTAAAGAACCAGGCATCACAGGATCTTGATGAAAATGGCATTTAAAATACCAATCAGTCATCTTGACCTCTTTTTTGGCGTAAATATACCCTTGTTGATGGCGTCCACCGCCCTCAACTATTTTCACTTCATCAATTAAATCTAATTGATGGTGGGCTAAATGATAATGAGGACGCTGTTTATCTATTTGATAAAGGGTGGAATGACTTTCTGGTTTTAAGTCAATAGAGATTATTGGTAATCCACCTGTATTTTCAACCCAGGGAAGAATATCCTTGCCACGATCTAAACCAACTTGATTAGCTAAAGCGTTGAAACTGAAAAATCCAAAGCTTGCATCACCTTTATAAAATAATTCGCCTTCACACCACATTTCAAAGTCAAAACGTTGAATAATCATGCCCTGAATGTTGGATTGTGACAACAATCGTGACCGATTTGTCACTGTTTTCCCGCGAATATCAACATCCTTCACAATTTGTCCACGTCCATCAAGATTGCGAAAACACAAGCTTTCTTCAGGATAAAGTAAAGTTGTCCCCAAATAAGCCGATAGAAAACCACAAGGTTGTAAAGCGATTTCCATCAATACAGAATAAGGAATAGTATCTGAAGAATTGTGACGATAATACCAAGTCTCTATTGGTGCATCATATTCTGTGACAATTGTTGTTTTTGGGAGAAAGGTATGTCGTTTACCTGTTACTTCTAATACGCGATGTACAAAATTTAAATGCGTATTAGGCATCCGTGATGCGGTGACTTTTCCACTATCATAAATTTCAAATTCTGGACCAAAACACTTAGCCACCGAACCGAGACAAAATTCTTGGACTTGCGCTTCATTCAAAAGTGCCGATTCTTTTGGCTTCTTAACCAAATAAGACAGAGGGACCTTATTTTCAGCAACAGCAAGAAATTTATTCTTTTCAGAGAGTTGTACCCCAACATCTTTAAAATGGACCACGATTTTGCCATTTAAGATGATTTCAACATCACCTTTTGCATACGGTGTCGGACTTAATCCCAATTCAGTGATTTCTAGTCGATAAACCAAAGTAGCAGAAATAGGCGTGACTTGTCCTCGACAGCGCACGACTTGGTGCAAATTTGGAATCGGTTGAAAACGTGCATCTGTGGTGCAAGTTTGAAAACCTAAATATAAGAGATAAAATTGTAATAGTTGACCACAACCTTCTGCCATCAAAGAACCTGCCATGACTTGATCATCTTTAAAATGGCAAGGGAAATACCAATGTTCAGGTTCAAGCCTTTTCTCACCGACAATTAATCCTAAACCATACGCTCCTCCCTTGAAATCTAATGACGTCACTTGATCAATCATTAAAATCTCTTTCGGTGGAACACGTAAGGATGGATTTAATCCTGATTGCCAATAATGATCACCAAAACAAGCAGCGACATTACCCTCTGTCAAATGTATCATATCATTTTGGTCAAAAGTCGCCTTTTGACAAATCAATAAGGGCTCAAATTCTTGTTTTTGAATTTTTTCTCTTTCTAGCAATTCCTTTTTAGAATAAACAACCCCTTTACCTTTATCCAATTCATCATGAGTAAAAAATCCTGCACAACCGCCATCCATCTTCAATACCATTTTATCGCCAACAAAACACTCATAACTGAAGAAAAACAACAAATTACTGCCATGTCTGACAAAGGAATTGATGGAAATATCATAACGTAAGGTATCTCCCTCTTGTGGAATGTCATCTAAAAATGTCATTGTACAATCAAGTAGTCGATAGACAAGAACACCTTTATTCTCAAAATCTATGCCTAAATAACTTATTAATAATAAGTCACATTGCCCAGATTCAACGGAAACTGCCCAAGGAATTTGACCATCAACGGAATACCACATATTATGTGGAACATCATATTCAGTGGTTAAGGTACAAGGTGTAAAATCACCCCTTTTAGCATTGAGTTTAGTCACGCGACTAACTAACAAATAAGGCGGTAAGGGCAATTGCACCCGCTGATCGTATGAGTCAATAATGGCATATTCTGGACCAAAAACATTGGCAATTTTTCCTTGAGCAAATTCCAGCAAATCTGCTTCATCCCAAATCACTTCCTTGCGTGGTGGCGTCAATGCTCCCGCGATTTGCAACTGTTTTATCTTTAACATTGGAGTTATCATTTGATTTTCAAAGCTCTTCCGATTTTCATCAGTTAAGATTTTAGTATGAATAGGTTTTCCACCTAATGTGATTGTTTTAATGAGTGATTTACGTCGTTTGGCAATTGGCGTTGGATAAAGCGGTGATAAGTCTACCGAAACGCGGTGGCTGACTAATTTTGCCAACACTTTGATAATACCTGTTTGATCATCAACACCTTTACTGTTGATAGACATCGCAACATGTTCTTTGTCTTTTAAGGTTTCCTCAATCCAACGAGCACAATTATTACCTGCGCCCACTTCAATGAATATTCTAACCCCATCTTTGTAAACACGATGAATTAGAGCAGGGAAATCAACCGTTTGACAACTCAGTTTAGCAGAATTATGGGCAATATATTGGCTGTCGATAGGCAAAGGTGCACAATCAATGGCGGAATAAAGCGTAATCCCAGGTACCTGATGTACTGGACTGAGATGTATTTTAAATAGTGCTTCATATTCCGTTTGAGCGACTTCACAATGTGAAGCATTACTAAATGGGATTAGAAAATGTTGGCATTTAAGTTTATTGATCACTTTCAAACAAGCTTTTGGTGTGCCTGCGATAGTAACTTCTTCAGGTGTACTAATAAATGTCAAATAGACATCTTTTTCATGTTTGATAATGTCTTTAACCGCAATCATTGAAGTTTTAAGAACATAAGAACACCAAACATCTTTTGTGGGTAGATGAAGCGGCAAACCTAAAAAATGGCGTGCTGCTAAACAGGGTCCTGTTAATTGGGTTTTATAAAGCGGTGAAGAAGCCAATTCTTTACTTAACATTGTATTATCACGCCAAACACCTAACGCACACATCATTCCGCTCAATTCCCCTTGACTATATCCAAAAGCAGCTTGGGCTTGTATTTTGAAAAAATCTCTGAGAATTGCCGTATATAAGATATCAAAACTGATACCTATTTGACACATTGAAGCACCATCATGGTGTAATTGTGTTTCAATATCCTGTTGTTTTTGAAGCGGTAATTTTTCCAAGCACCGAGGATAAAGTAATTTATCATGTAAAAGTGTATTGGTCAAATTGCCCAGTGTTGAATTCTCATAAAGTTTGGGGTAATGTCGAAAAATGTTTTGTCCCAAACCAAGATAAGTCGTCCCCATCGCAGGATAAACAAATGCCACTTTCTCTAAAGGTTTAGCGGTGAAATAGCTGCCTAAGGGTGTTTTCCATTCATTTTCTGTTTTGATACCTTTTTTTGCCAAAGTAATTTGTTGGCAGAGTTCCTTTCTATCATGACCTACAATAGATAGGCAATAATTGGCTTGGGCTTTAAAAGTGGCAAAGTTTTGGCTAGCTGTTATCGTAAGATTCTCACAGTTTCTAATCGTTTTCTGTAACGCATGAAGTTCATACTGTAAAACAGTCTTATTTTCAGCGCCGAGTGGAAAAAGATAAAATGGTGATTGTTGTACCACATCACTGTGTGATGCTTCAGATAAAATTAAATGGGTATATGTGTCATCTAGCCCAAGACTATTGATCGCGGCATATCTCTTAGATATGCCCTTTTCTAAAAACCATGTTTGAGATTTTGTAGCAACATAAAATGGCGTCCCTTGCCATTGTTCTGGCATTTTCGGACTTTTCCATTGTGGCACTGCTGGAATATAGCGATGATATAGGCAAAGTGCGGTTTTAATCAAACTCGCCATCCCTGCCGCCGCATAAGTATGACCAATATTTGCTTTAACGCTACCGATTGCTGTGATTAGAGAGTCATTTTGATAAGCGGTGCTTAATCCCTTGATTTCAGCATTATCTTCTTGCGCTACTCCACTACCAAAAACTTCCATGTAACCAATATCTGTTGATTTTATCCCTGCTAATTCAAAAGCATGTTTACATGTATTAGTCACCGTATCTGCGATAGGTGCTTTGGGTAAACTGTTCAAAACATCCTTATTAGCATGATTTGATATTAAACTAATCGCATCAATTACTGCATAAACCCGATCTGCAGTATCAAAACGTTTTAAAACAACAGCACCTGCCCCTTCTCCTACCTGCCAACCATTTGCATTTTCATCAAAACTGAGTGTATTAACACCAGTATTAATAGGGGCTAATTGATGACGTAAGAGCACATGCTCAAATCCACCTGCGAGATCAACCGCTCCCACAACAACCGCATCCACTTCACCTGTTGTTAGAAATTGTTGGGCGACTTCTAAAGCACTAAATACGGAATTTTCTTCAGCCGAAATGGTAAAAGCAGGACCATTAAAATTCCATTGCGTTGCTACACGGGTAGCCATGATGTTACCAATAAAACTGGTATATTGATTGAGTTGTGCGGGTGGAAAAAGGCTATTTTTGGCTATCGCCTCTAATTCTTCAGTTTGCTTAGGAGATAAAATAATATTGGCTTTTGCCAAACTTTCTTTGATTTGCCAAGATAAATCACATCGTCCTAAAAATTGATGTAAAGACAACTCTGTACCCATCGCCACAATAACAGCAACATTTCCACCTTGCGCTAATCCTGCATCTTTTATCGCATTATCTGCCACTTTGAGCATCAATAATTGTTGTGGAATGAGTTGATCTTCATCGCGTGGGGGAATTTTGAAATGTAGAAAATCCATCTCAAAATCTTGAATATAAGCGCCATCGGGTGCTTTTTCTAAACCATAGTTTTTGAGTAAATCATCTTGTGTCTCAATCCCTTGCCATCTTTGTGGCGGCAAGGGAATAAAATGTTGCGTACCATCATAAATGCTACGTTCAAAAGCATCTAAACCGCAACAACCACCAAAAAAAGCATCCATGCCTACAATGGCAATTTTGGATGGTTTAGTTTTCTCTTGTTTTTGTGCAATTTTGACGTTTTCAGTTGATTTTCCTAAAATCATATGGGCATTAGTTCCCCCAAAACCAAAAGTACTCACTGCAGCATATTTAGATGACCAAGCTGTTGTTGTTTGTACCATTTGTTTGGCAGAAAATACCCCTTGTTCTGAATTCAAAGGATTATTCAAATTAATTGTCGGGGGAATAACGCCATGCTTCATACTTAAAATGACTTTAATCAGACTACCCATACCTGCTGTAGTTAGCAAGTGACCTAAATTGGATTTAACCGCACCAAGCCAAGGTGTAGCTTGATACTTTCCAAAAAAAGCTTCCATTGAATTAAGTTCAGCAATATCACCAACCGGTGTCCCAGTGGCATGACATTCAATATAAGTAATCTCATTTGGACTAACCCCTGCATCAGCGTATGTTCGTTCAAAAGCTAATGCTTGCCCTTTAGGATTAGGATTAAGTACAAATTTCCCTCTTCCATCATTTGATAAGCCAATGCCGTCAATAGTGGCATAAATATGATCACCATCTCGAATCGCATCATTGTGGCGTTTTAAAATGAGTGCGCCTGCCCCTTCTCCAGCAAAAAGTCCACCTGAATCCTTATCAAAAGGGCAACTTTTATCATTTTCTGGATAGGCTTGAAAAATGGAAAATCCCATTTTGATAAATAAAGGATCAGCCGCACTAACAGCACCAGCTAACATCATATCAGCTTGCCCTGATAATAAATATTGACAAGCGACTTTAACGGCATAAAGTGATGATGCACAGGCTGCATCTAAGGAAAAACGCGGTCCTGATAAAGAAAGTCCTTGAGCAATAAGGGTGGCAGGATAACCTGAAATCAATGCATTTAGGGGAGATAGCTTTGCCTCAACGTCTTTTAAGCGGAAATTATCATTTTGTAATAATGTTTGAAGAGCGGAATCAAGTGTTTTCTGGTAAATTGATGTAAATAATTGATGAGAAGACAAAGTCGGAAAAGAGAGATTTCCTAAAATAACACCACATTTATCCAATGCTGTGCGATGCCCTAAATATCCACTATCTTGTAAAGCTTGTTTAGCAACATAAAGTGACCATTGATACAGTCTATCCAATTTTTTCAGTATATCAGAAGATATTTTATATTCACTGGCTTCAAATTCAAAATCTCGAATATAGCCCCCTTTCAAACAATAATATTTATCCGTTTTACCTTTGATCGGGTCATAAAATAATTCGGCTTCTACGCCCATTTCATGAGCAGTTGCCTTTGAGCATAGATTTTTTTGTTCAATGAGATTTTGCCAAAATTGCTCTGGATCTTTTGCACCTGGAAGTAGGCAAGATATTCCTACTATTGCAATTTTTTTCATATTTATTCCTAAATGAGTTTATGCAGTGTCTTGCACCACTGCCCCCACTTGGGGGCTTCCAGCAGATTAAATATATTGAATCTCAAGTTTTCCGTTACTTAGCCACAATCCCAATTCACCTAACCAACGACTTTCAGGAGAATCGCTCACCTGAAGATAACCTTCACGAATACCGCGTAGCATCGTGCGAATTTCAGGCGCTGGGGCTGATATTTCTTCAAGTGTTTTGTATAATACAGCTTGTATTTCAGAAACACCTTTTTGTTTCATCCACAAATGCACGGCTTGTTCAAAAGAATGTTCGGGAGTCTGAGGAGATGCTGTCTTTATTTCACACAACTGATTTAAACGTTCTAAAACTAATGCTTTGCGTTCTGCATTAGGGATTTGTTTGAGTGTGGATGGCGAAATAGAAGCGCCTATGTGATAATTTTGTTGGGTATAACCGATTGGAAATTCTGAACGCGTCTCTAATGCTTCAATAGGTAATCCACCTGTAAAGCCTATTGGAATAATCGGAATATCCAATTCAATTGCCAAATCAAGAAAAACAGCACTCAAATTTTTTATTGGTTGCTGACAACTGAGGCTGCGAGTCCCTTCAACATGAATCAGTAGAGAACGCCCTTCTTCTTTCATTACAGTTTTAATCTTGCCCAAAAGATTGAGCATAGAAAATTGGTCAGATCGGTCAAAATAGAACATTAAATCAGGATGTTTCAGCCCTGGATAAGAATAAATCAAATTGGATAATTGATTAATCCAACTTTTCTTATGCTCTTCTTTCGCGACCACGTTAATGGGATATTCTGATAGTGCTGTTAAACTAAATCCGAAAAGGATAGACTCTACACCAACTTGATGATTCGCTAAGTAAAGTACAGGTTTTCCCTTGATTGTATTAAAATTATTAACATCTTCAAAAACCATGTTACCTACAAAACGTTTAAATAAAGCGGTAAATAGTTCTTCACCAGGCCATTTCCCAATTTCTAATAAATTCCGCCAAAATGGCAGAAATGTTTTAGGTTCAGGTACTGTTGAGGGAATGAAGAGATTATTGAGTTGTTTACTAATCGTCACTTCTGCACCGGAAACGCGTGAATATATTTTACCATTCGCATCATGAGTGATGATCTTAGCAACTAATTTACTGTTAGAACTGGATTGAACATCCAAAGAAACATAAAAGGTTTCACCTTGAAGAGGATTTTGAAAATGTTCTGCACTCGCACAGCATAAAGGCAAACTTGCAGCTTGATGATAATGTCTCACCCAAACCAACATAAATTGAAATTGGGCATCTGAGATAATGGGGTCAATGGTGATTTTTTGAAATTGTCCTCGATCTTTTTCCGCTATGGTTTGAGAAAAACATTCAATGGTCAATTTTTCAGGACTGATATTTAAGACACGTTTAATCCCTTGAAAACGAGGTCCATGAAATAATGTGCCATTTTCATAAAGGGATAAATCAGCCAGTGTCTCATCCACGTGTTTATCAAAACCATCATAAATGGGAGCAGCAGGAATATCCAGTTTTAGCAAGATTTTAGCACTATAATGATACAGTGGTTTGCCTTTAGCAGTTTCACTCCAAAGCGTTGCCGATAATTCTACGCCATTATTCCTATCAATTTCTTTTAAATCCAAAATATAATTATTTGCTAGCGTATCATCGAAAATAATACCTTTAAAAACTTTGATGTTCTCACAACTAAAAAACTTATATCCACCAAACAATTGTTCGCAACCATTAACCATCCATGCTGTTGCACAAGTGACGGGGATCACAGCATTGCCACCAATAACATGATCTTTAATGAATGGATTCGCTTCTAATGTCAAATGTCGATGGATACGGTACGTCTGTAATTCTTGTTTTAAAGTGACCACTTCTGGTGCAAATGGACTGCCAACTAAAAGTTGTATCGCTTCTCCAGTCTTCAAATTATCAACTACCATCTGCGTACCCACTTCAATCGGAATCACCTCAATATTACGTTGGGCAAACATTTCCTTTAATTGAGGGGTAACCATGCCACCATCCCAGGGTCCCCAATTGAAGGAAGCAACATGAGAGCTTGGATGTTTCCGTTTAAAGTCATAGGCAAATTTATTGAGAATTTCATTAGCGATAGAATAATCGGATTGACCCAAATTTCCGTAAAATCCTGCAGCTGATGAGAATAGTACAAGATGTTCAAGTGTGTTTTCATTAACACACTCAAGCATTGAGTGTAGTCCTTTTATTTTAGTCGAGTAAACGATTTCAAAATCTTGTTCTGTTTTCTTTTCAATCAATTTATCAGCTAAAACACCAGCACCGTGAATAATACCTGTGATTGTGCCAAGATGCGCCACTTTTGCAAGTTCTTGCTGTAAAGCGGTGACATTTGTGATATCCACGCCAAGATATTCGGCTTGTCCACCAGCCTCTATAATGGATTGTAAAGCATCATCAATCTCTCGTTGTGCTAAAATCGTTTTAAACAGTTTTTGGATTTTGATCGGTGTTGGTTTATCACCTTGTTCTTTCAGGTTTTGTATAATTCTTTGCTTTAATTCCTTTTCTTCAATACACCCTTGGGCATAAGCGGGTTCAGCGATGCGTTTTGTACGTCCTAATAAAATAAATTTACACTGAAATGCTTTTGCCATTTTGACAACACATTGTGCAGTAATCCCACGCCCACCACCACTGACGAGAAAAACAGAATTGGGACTCAATTGTTTAGCTTTTCCAAAAGGAGGAGGATTTTCATCTCCTGTGAGTGTAACACGTCCTTGAAGACTACAACCCACTTCAGCAATCAATTGATTCGGATCATAAAGTTCAGAAATAATATATTGTGCTGCTGTGTCTGCTTCTAAATCTTGAC
>DAOVTJ010000247.1 GCA_030633165.1 Thiomargarita sp.
AATACTATCCCAGCAAAAAAAGTCGCTTTGCTATTAGGCACAGCTAAGTATTTACGCAAAGGACGTATTAACCGTTATTTCCAATATCGTATTAATGCCGTTGTACAACTTTTTAAGGCAGGTAAAATTCAACATATTATTGCTAGCGGTGATAATCACACAAAATACTATAATGAACCCATAGAAATGAAAAATACACTCATCACAAATGGTGTGCCAAAACATGCAATAACCTTAGATTATGCGGGGTTTCGCACTTTGGATTCTATTGTCCGTTGTGATAAAATATTTTCACAAAATGATATCATTATTGTATCGCAGGAATTTCATAATAAACGTGCCATCTTTATCGCCAACTTTTATGGCATTAAGGCAATAGGTTTCAATGCCAGAGCTGTTCCGCTCCGTGCGGATCTGAAAACACCTATTCGAGAAATTTTTGCCCGTTTTAAAGCCATTTTAGATTTATATGTATTAAGAACACAAGCAAAATTTTTGGGTGAAAAAGTGGCAATACCTAACAACCAAAATATCCAATAGAATTATGTCAAACATTAATATACTGATTGTTGATGACAATAAGAACAATCTACTGAGTTTACGTAGTCTCATTGAAGAATATATTACTGATGTTGCAATTTTTGAAGCTGATTCTGGATTAAATGCATTAAGTTTCCTGATGAAAAATGATGTTAGTTTAATTCTCCTGGATATACAAATGCCACAAATGGATGGTTTTGAAACAGCTAAAATGATCCAGTCACGCTCGAAAACGAAACATGTGCCCATTGTTTTTTTAACAGCAGCTTATAAATCAGATGATTTTCGGAAAAAAGGTTTTGCAGTAGGAGCAGCAGACTATTTGACAAAACCCATTGAACCCACACACTTAATCAATAAACTTAAAACGTATTTACGTTTTATAGAACAAGGGCAACAGCCAACAAACAAACAAGCGATTCATGTAGAAACAACGAAAGTATCAGAAGCGAATGAATCTCTTCAAGAGGTTATGGATGAACTACAGACATCGCTCTCCGTGATTATCAATTCTAGTCAAATACTTGAAAAAGAAGCACAGGACTCTTTTCAAAAAAATGGGCTTTCTGAGATTGAAAAAATTTCTCATGTCAGCCAAAAATTATTGGCTTTAGTAAAAGATGTATTGGAACCCAAAATATTACGAGAACTGTGTATTTTGATGTCGAATAAATAACTTAAAATGAAGGGGTGGTAAATGTCAACTATTCTTATTGTTGATGACAATGAAAGAAATCTACTCACATTACGTAGTCTGCTTGAAGAAGAGCTAGAGAATATTAATGTTATTGAAGCTAAGTCGGGTATAGTTGCTCTTAGTATTCTTATGAAGGAAAAGGTGGATTTGATTATTCTTGATATTCAAATGGCTCACATGGATGGTTTTGAAACGGCAAAATTCATTTTATCGCGACAAAAAACTAAAAATATTCCAGTTGTTTTTCTGACCGCAGCTTATAAATCTGAAGATTTTAAGCAAAAAGGTTTTGATCTTGGCGCTTGTGATTATCTTACAAAACCCATTGATTCAGAAAAATTACTGGGCAAAATCAAGGGATATTTGCACCTTATCCAACAAGGTAAACCTCCAAAATCCAAAAATCAAACAAATACTGTCAAACAAACTAAAATTGTTAAACAGTTTCCACCTAAAACAGTCCAACAATCACCACCACAGAAAACATGGCAGAAAAACAAGATTATTACTGAATTAGAGGACTTGATCGATGTAATCGTCTGTTATAGTGCCATTCTTGAGAAAGATGCTATCAAATTTTCTGATGGCAACTTTACACAAAGCATTCAAAAAGTCAGTAAGGCAGGTACAGATTTGCAGACCTTGGTTAACAATGTCCTTGCCCCACAATTAAAAGGGGAAGGAGAATAGGAGCCAAACATGACACTTAATATTCGTGCGAAACTACTTTTGGCTTTTAGCCTAGTGCTGTTACTAAGTAGTAGCGTCAGTATTTATGGGCTAATTCAGATGGATGTTTTAGCAGGTCTTACCACCAAAATCTATAATCATCCCTTGAAAGTGACGCGGGCAATATTCACCGCCAACACAAGCATTATCAAAATGCACCGTAGTATGAAGGATGTCGCTCTTGCAACAAACATGGATGGCATGGAGAATGCGATTCTCCAAGTGACACAATACGAAAAAGAGGTTTATGCACAATTTGCCATTATTCAAAAATGGGTTCTTGGAAAGACAGGGCGGCATTTAATCTTTGAAACAATTCAAACTTTTAGAGATTGGGCACCCATTCGTCAAAAAGTCATTAACTTAATGAAAAATGGGCAGCGGGCGCAAGCGTCTGCCATTACTCAAGCAAAAGGAGCGAGACATGTTGCATTATTAGAGAGTCAAATGGAAGCCTTAAATAACTATGCTGCTAATAAAGCCACTGGTATATATGAAAATGTCCAAATGACACGTTCAAATGTGATTAATTTTACGCTGTTTGCTATAATTATCATCATTATTATCAGTGTGTTGCTCAGTTTATTTATTGCATTGAGCATTATGAAGTCGGTACGGATTATTAATACATTTGCTCATCGCTTAGTTGATGGAGAAATCACATCAACAGATGCTAATCGCTCTGAAATAGATAAACTCATCGCATCAAATGATGAGATGGGTGAAATCGGACGCTCTTTTGAAGCAGTCGCTTATTCTTTTGAGGCAGTGATTAAGGACATTATGCAAGTTTCTCAAGGATTAGCACAAGGCAATTTACATGTCAGACCTCAAGTAAAATACCAAGGAGAGTTAATCCAAATAGAAAAGGCTTTGAAAACAGCCATCTCTAATCAATTGAATGTCGTAAAAGATATTGTTCACGTATCTCAAGGATTGGCAGCGGGCGAACAAAATATCAAAGCGCATGCTGAATACCGAGGAGATTTCAAACAAATTAAAAATGCTTTAGAAGCAGCAGCAGCTAAACTAGCAGAAGCCACAAGACAAAATACACGACAAGATTGGATAAAAACAGGGGAAGGGCAATTAAATGGGGTCATGGGTGGCGAACAAGATATCGTCAAATTAGCAAAGAAAATCCTCACTTTCCTTATTCCTTATACAGAAGCTCAGCTTGGGCTATTTTACATATTGAAACAAGAAGACCAAAAATCAT
>DAOVTJ010000242.1 GCA_030633165.1 Thiomargarita sp.
ATCGGTGTCGCTTCGTGAAAAGAACGAACATCAGGCGCATTCCAGCCTAATTCAGTGATACATAAGGCTTCAAAGTCAAATTTTTGGAGAGCACCTTGGGTTTTGTGGAGATTTATTTTTGGCATAAAGATTTCTAAGTATTAATCAATCCCATTTCTTTTAAAAATCTGGAAGGTTTTTTAGAATGGCCAAAATATTGATCAGCATAACTTAATGTTAGGGAAATTTCGGCACGGGTTATGGCGACAAAACAACTTCGTCTTTCTTCCTGTATTTCATGACTGTTATCGTTTTTTTTACAGGCAAAATAATTGGGTAATTGCTCTTCTACTAAACCCATGAGATAGACATGCTTGAATTCAAGTCCTTTAGCCTGATGTATAGTATAACAGCGAATTGCATTTTTAGTCGGTTCTGGTGTTTTGGAATGCAAATTTAGGTCTTGCAGTAACGCATGCAAGCTAAATTTATTTTCATAATTTGATTTGATGTTATCATAAATATTATTCCAAACTAATTGTTCTTCTTTATATTCAGGATAAGAAACTATCGGATGGTTGTCAAACCACTTGAAAGTATTTTCAAGAAAGTTTGAGAAATTCATATAATCCAACAATTCTAAAATATCATCCTTGATAATTTTTAAGCACTCTGGTGTTAATTTTTCAGAATCTCTCAAAACATTCTCTCTCCAGGTTCTTAAATAATCATTTTCTGTGATATTTGCATTTAAGATAATATCATCAATATTCAAACTAATATCAGTAAATTGCTGAAACGTATTACAAATACGCGCAAGTTGTATACGATCTTGGCGCGAATTTGCTAAACTAAGAATAGCCTGAAGCCATTGCATAGGGGCACTGTAAAAATCATCTTTGCGAATCGAAATATACCCATCAAGTTTATTTCTTTGTAAGGACAGCACAATTTTCTCAAGCAACTTACGAGTACGTGCAAGTACCACAGTTTGGGTTTGTTCAGTTTTTGGGCGAGAGGCAATATCTTCTGCAATCCAGTTACTTTCTTTATCAAAATTTGAAAAATGTTTCAGTCTTAATGCACTCTTAGGTGATTTGGCAGAAGAAAGGTTTTGCTTATTTTTAGAATGTGATGGATTATTGATAATTAGGCGATTGGTGATTTCAATCACTTCAATAGGGCACCGATAATTTTCGGGTAGTTGGAATTCCGTTATTTGAAAGTCATTAGATAAATCTTTCAGTCGTTCAGGACTCGCACCATTCCACTGATAAATAATTTGATCATCATCTGCAACAATAAACAAATTCTGTAATTCTGGATTAACCAATTGCTTTAGGATCTCATATTGGGCTTTATTTGTGTCTTGAAACTCATCAACACAAATATGTGTATAAATGCGTTGTATCAATTTTCGGATTGCTGCTTTTGTTTTCAAGAGTTCAAAAGTTTCTATCAGTAAAGATGCAAAATCAAGGCAGTTAATTTCTTTTAAATGAAGACGATAATGGCGATAAATTGCCGCCATTTTATCAGGGTATTTTACATTTTCTTTCGAGAGAAATTGTTCTGCTTCTTCTATTGCAACACAATTCATTAATAACTGTTCGATAACAGGCATAAAACGTGTAGGTGTACTGTCATTTTCGCTATTGTTTGGATCCATCTGCCTAATCGCTTCATGTAACACTGCTATCCTGTCCGTTTCTTGAGATAAAATGGTAAAATTAGGAGATAATCCGATATGATGACCATGTTGACGTAGAATATTGGCGCAAAATGTATGGATTGTTGTTAGCAAAGCGCGTTCATTCGATACAAGGTTTTCAATACGAGTACGCATTTCTTGAGCAGCTTTATTTGTAAATGTCAGTCCCAAAATCTTAAAGGAATCGTCTGGTGACATTTCCAGTAAGTGGGCAATATGATAAGTGAGTACACGGGTTTTTCCAGAACCTGGTCCCGCCAGTACGAGCAAAGGTCCCTCTGTCCATTCAACTGCTGCTCTTTGGTTTTCGTTTAGATTTGAATCAAGATTCATGAAGATTGTCTCGCGATTTTGATGGTTTTATTAATAATATCGATGATCTCTTGTGGAATAGCATCTTCTCCTAATTTTTTAATTTTTTTAATTTCATCCACAATTTGAATAGCCCCTTTCACTTTTTTAAAATCTTTTTTCACGCTGTTTATAAGTTCTTTGCAGTATTTAGGGTCATCAGCAGATACAGTCACTGGTTTTTCCTTCGCAGAATGTTTTCTAAACATACATTCAAACCCCTGAGTACAAAATAATTCTTCTATAGTCCCTGTTAAGAGAAAAATATAGTCTACCGCTTTTTTTCCATTTAAGTATTGCTTGGCTGTGTCCCTGTATTCTCTTCCTGCAACATCTCCATCACCTTGTAAACACCACTCAATACCCATAGCATTTGCAAATTTTAGCATGCCTGGTAAATCATATTGAGCATATTCTACACAAAAAATGCCTTCTGCACCAAGCTCAATACCTAAAATCCTGGCACATTCATTAAAGATAATAAAATCTGTTTGACCCTCAACCATGAGCCAACAGCTGGCAAATAATAAATCACCTCGGGTTGCCCGTATGTGGTAATTGATATTGTTAAATTCATTATCATCTAAAATATCTTTAGAGAGTTGAAATACTTTAATTTCACCATTCTTACGACATAAACGGCGTAGGGAAAATAAGTCAACATTGGACATTAAAATGCCAGAATGTGTGGCTATTATTTTTTGCCCTTCCATTTCTTTAAATAGTTTTGCAATAGAATGGATTGCTGAAGGGTGTAAGTGAGCTTCAGGTTCTTCTAGGGTTAAAATAGGGCTTCCAATTTTCTTGTAAGTTTTTTGCATGCGGAATCGGATAAAAGCATCAAACAAGAACATAACAGCAAGGCTTTGTGTCCCTTCACCATGTCGTTCAAGGGGCAGGCATGCCCCTGCTTTAGAGGTCAACATAACCTGCACACGTGACAGTATATCGAAGAAACGCTTGGGTAAGGCTTCGATACTCACAGGTGTTTCTTGGTCAAGTGGGATTATTTTGCTGGTTTCTTTGAGTCGTTCTGTAATTGCTTCAAAGTCTTTATGAGAATCTAATATTTGTTGATTGAGTTCTGAAAGTGCTTTTTCTATTTCTTTGCGTTGTTCATCATTTATCTTGAATTGCTTAACAAATGGTCCCAAAAAACGGGAATTCGGTTTAAATTCTTGTGCTGCATTGCGCAAAGTTCCAAGATAAAACAATGGTGCATACTGTTGTAACTTTAATATATTTTGTGGGTTATTAGCATTTTTTAGCTCTTCCAAGAGTACATTTAAAAATTCTATCACATCCAATTCAGTAACA
>DAOVTJ010000216.1 GCA_030633165.1 Thiomargarita sp.
ATTTGCTTTAAAAAATAAATATGTTAGAATGCAAACTTAAAGTATATTATTAAGTTCTTATTTTCAAACTGTGTTTGAGAATAAGAAATTCTTTTCAAGAAACTAGGTGAATATCTTTATGTTAAAAATACTTTCTAACTTTGCTATCTTATTTGTTCTTTTACTTGTCAATATAGCCTTATTTACTTGGTGTGTTAATCAATTTGAACAACCTAATTTAAATATTAATGTACAGGCTAAAGTAATACAATATAAACCACAACCTATTGCCCCAATTGTGCTTGTATCTCCAAAAAGTCAGCAAGTTGTACCTAAAAATACAGCACCTTCTAACAGCCATAATAAGCAACGTTTAGTCCTACAATTTCAGTCAACATATAATCAAATAGACCATATTGAACGTCTAAAACTTGAAAATATGTTAAATAATTTGAATATTAGTGCCCAACATTCTGTGGATATTTTTTTAGGAACGGCGCATTCTAAGAAAAATATCTCTTCTCCTCAAACCGCCAAATTACGTGTTCAAGATATTGCACGAGTTGTCTATCCTTATACTCAAACAGTGACAATGCATTATCGTCCTTCTATGAAAGAAGGCAAGGTGATAGTGGAATTTCTGGCTCACAATCCATCATAAATCCAAAATCATCATAAATCCCTTCTATTAAAAAACCTTCAAGCTTAACACTTGAAGGTTTCTCTATACACACTCGCCTTGATTTTATTATCCTAGCACCTTATTGTATACGGCATATTTTATTCCACTAAGGAGAAAGGCTTTATGCCGATTTATGAATATGCTTGTACGGATTGTGCTCATGCGTTGGAAGTCTTACAAAAAATAAACGAACCAGCATTAGTACAATATCCTGCTTGTGGTCAAAATAGTTTGAAAAAACTCATTTCTGCTTCAGCCTTTCATCTTAAAGGCACAGGCTGGTATGAAACTGATTTTTCAGGCAAGAAGAAAAAAACTGAAGAAACCAAAAAAACTAACAAGACTACTGAGACACCTGCTCCCAAGACGAGCAGCACACCAGCCACCACAAAAACTTCTGATAACTGATAAGTAATAACTAATATGCGTAGCCACACTTGTGGAGAGTTGAATGAGTCTTTAATAGATGACAAGGTCACTTTATGCGGTTGGGCAAATCGTCGCCGCGATCATGGTGGCGTAATTTTTATCGATCTACGTGATCGTGAAGGTCTTGCTCAAATCGTCTTCGATCCTAATAGGGTCGATGCGTTTACTATCGCTGAACGGGTACGTAATGAATATGTATTACGTATCACAGGTACAGTGCGCCGTCGCCCTGAGGGGACGGAAAATCCAGATTTACCAACAGGACAAGTTGAAATTGTTGGTCAACAAATTGAAATTTTAAATGTTGCCGATACGCCACCATTTCAATTGGATGAAAAAGCACATGTTAGCGAAGAAATTCGCTTGCATTATCGTTATATAGACTTACGCCGACCTGAAATGTTAGCACGTCTTCAATTACGTGCTAAAACTAATCGTTTATTGCGTCATTTTTTGGATGATCAAGGCTTTTTAGAAATAGAAACACCCATGCTCACCAAAGCGACACCTGAAGGAGCACGTGATTATTTAGTGCCCAGTCGCACTCATCCTGGACAATTTTTTGCTTTGCCGCAATCACCGCAATTATTTAAACAATTGCTTATGATGTCAGGAATGGAGCGTTATTATCAAATTGTACGCTGTTTTCGTGATGAAGATTTACGAGCAGATCGACAGCCAGAATTTACGCAATTAGATATTGAGTTGTCTTTCACCGATGAAAATACCATCAAAAATTTGATGGAAATCATGATTCGGAAAGTATTTAAAGAAATTAAGGGTGAAGATTTGCCTGAACCTTTTCCAAGCATGTCTTATAAAGAAGCCAAGCGCCGTTATGGGACAGATAAACCAGATTTACGTGTTCCTTTGGAACTTACAGATATTGGCGATTTAATGGAAAATGTTGATTTTAAAGTTTTTGCCAAACCTGCTAAGGATCCGAAAGGGCGTGTTGCTGCGCTTTGTGTGCCAAATGGTAAAGCTTTATCACGGAAACAAATTGACGATTATACTGATTTTGTCGCGATTTATGGGGCTAAAGGATTGGCTTATATTAAGGTAAATGATATTAATGGTGGACGAAAAGGTTTGCAATCTCCCATTTTGAAATTTTTATCTGATAAAGCCATTAATGGCATCTTAGAACGCACGAAAGCAAATACAGGTAGCCTAATTTTCTTTGGTGCTGATAAAGCAAAAATTGTTAATGAAGCGTTAGGTGCTTTACGATTAAAAATTGGTGAAGATCTCAAATTGGTACAAAAAGGATGGAAACCTTTATGGGTCGTTGATTTTCCCATGTTTGAACGGGATGAGAAGCGGTGGACTTCTTTACATCACCCCTTTACAGCACCGAATATAGAAGATATTAAAGCATTGGAAGACAATCCAGGTGCTTGTTTATCACGAGCTTATGATATGGTGTTAAATGGTGAAGAAATTGGCGGTGGTTCTATCCGTATTCATAATCCAGAAATGCAAGCGACAGTATTTAAAATCTTAGGGATTAGTGAAGAAAATGCCCGTGAAAAATTTGGCTTTTTATTAGATGCCTTAAAATATGGTTGTCCACCACACGGTGGTATTGCATTTGGCTTAGATCGTTTAATGATGTTACTGACTGGAGCTAGCTCAATTCGTGATGTGATTGCTTTTCCAAAAACGCAAACAGCGAGTTGTTTATTAACTTCAGCCCCATCTGCTGCAAGTCCAGAGCAAATGCGTGAGTTGCATATTCGTTTACGCGCTCAAAAAACATAATTTTTTTCATTCCCACGCTGGTGCGTGGGAGAAAAATAATTTAAGACAAATTCATGAAACATGCACAGATCATCATTCTAGTCATTCTAGTCACAATTTTTGTCTCTTTTATAGGGTATTGGTTTAACAAGAATTTTGAATATGTCTCAGAAATTGTAGAGATAGGATTTCAGGGGAAAGCCCGTGATAATCCATTATTAGCCGCAAAACGCCTATTAGAAGATTTGGGGACACCAGTCAATACTGTGCAATATTTTCCCTATTTAAACCAACAAGATACACTAGTACTTGTCGATCCAGGCTTTATTGAAAATGAGAATCAACAATTGCGCCCTTGGATTAAAAACGGTGGACACTTAATTATAGCCAGTGATGAACCTTTACTCTCAGCATTTGATATTCTTTTTTTAGATAAAACAGATGATGCGATAATAAACACAGAACCAACAAAATTCATTTGGAATAATTACCCTTTACATGTTGCCTTTGATCAGAATTATTACATTGAAACACAACATGATTATGCATATACAAAGACTATTCGGGACAAAGATGGAATACATTTCCTATCTGTTAAGTATGGTACAGGGATACTGACTATATTAAGTGATATCGCATTTATAAAAAATGACAAAATCGGTGATTATGATCATGCCTATTTTTTGTGGCAGCTTGTTGAAGATACTGTAGAAGATATCTGGTTGTGGTATAGTCTTGAAAATAATGATGAAGAATTTCCATCCTTATGGATATTATTATGGCGAAATATATGGACGGTGATTATCAGTAGCACGATTTTACTATTATTTTGGCTATGGCTTGCCAGCCGTCGTTTTGGACCCTTATTACCAAGTCCGCCACGTGCCCGCCGCCGATTACTTGAACATATAGAAGCCAGTGGTCATTTTTTATGGCGACACAAACAAGGCGATATTTTATTACAAAGTGCCAAACAGGCATTATTGAAACGCATAGAATTAGTACATCCCGACTGGAGCAGCTTATCTCCAAGTGAATTGAGTCAAACCTTAGCACAAATTAGTGGACTACAAGCTAAAGATATAGAAATTGCTTTACTTAGCAAAAATAAAAATAAATTAGCTTTTACCCAAACTATCCAAATTTTCAGCAAAATAAGGCATTTTTTGTGATAATTTGAATATCCAGAAATAATATGTGTCTTTAACTCATTGATTTATATATAAAAGGTGGACAAACGGGGGGCAGCCACATTTTCACAAATCACGATGCCCGCTTACCCACCCTACAATGAAATTTCAAAATGGCATTGTAGGGTGGGCAAAGGTTTATCTTGCCACCATTTCCAAAAACATTTCAAAAATATCTTCGTAGGGTGGGCAA
>DAOVTJ010000033.1 GCA_030633165.1 Thiomargarita sp.
TCAGTTAAAATTTCCCCGCCTTCATTTAAACGTTGAAAAAGTTCAAATTTTGTATTGAAATTAGTACCTCTAGCAAGTATTTCGACTCTAAGACGTGCTCGTTTGATATCAAATTGTTGAGATTTAGTTAATCCTTTTGCCCATGTTATTTTTTCTAAACTAGGTAACTTTGCGGTACCTTGAAGGGTTGAAGGGGGCATAAGTGTTCCCAAATTATTTTTCAAGAAGCCTGCAAATTCAAATAAAGTTGAAAGACGTTGCAAACCATCAACCAGTTCCCAAGTGCCCTCTTCCGTTTGAAAAACAAATATCGGTGGAATAGGTATCCCCAATAAAAGAGATTCAATAAACTTTGTTTTTTGTCGATCTGACCATCTAAAATAGCGTTGATAATTAGGATTAATGATCAATTCTTGTTCTTTATATAGGCTCATAATTTCGCCCACTGACATATCATAAGCATCTTTAAAAATTTCTTGTCTCGCTATTTCGAGTTCTTCATGTAAAGGCATATAGGCTCCTATATATTTTCTTCCACTAAACGAATTTCATCCTCTGTTAATTCAAACAAGGCATAAATTTTTTGATTAAGGTGTTGTTCTAATTGTTCTAATTGTTGAGTCAAGTCGATAATCGCCTCTTTTTCACTCAAAAGCCAAGTATCCCAATCATTGCGTTCTGCAAGAGGAATATCAGTTTTAAAGCATTTTTTCACTTCTTTGCGAAATTCTTGAAAATCTAATGTCCACCAATTTTTTAGTTTTGTGTTCAATTTGGGCACTGTGGGGCAAAGATCGGGAATACGGTGACGCACTGCATCCTGTTTTTGATAACGCGCTTCGGCAATTTTTTGGCAGTTTTCCGCTAAAGTGGCTATTTCTGCTTTTTGGGTGTCAGTGGCGGGTGGAATTGGTAATTGCTTTATATAAACTGGCTTTGCTTCTAAAAAACCTTGCATTCTGGTAATAGCTAGATTTTTCAACTGTAGCCATATCACATTTGAATTTAGAAGCCCACTTAAAAAATTATCATTAGATGGCAGAATAACAGCAGGTGCATTAATAAAAAATCCCTTGGTATCAAAACTGAATTTAGGATTGTTTTGTAAATTGGACCAAATAATCTTAGGCTTTTCAAATGCCTCATAATAAGCACAGGCACGTAATTCCCACCAAAAGTCTCCCTTATCAGTCCTTTTTTTAGCCTTATTTTCAAAAGGAGCTAACCATTGTGCAATAGCAGGATAATGATGCTTTAACCATTTCCAAGCAGTGAATTCTTCTATTAAATCTGCTTTTTTTCTTGTCCACCCTTTGGGTATCAAGATCAAATACAAATCTCTCGGCTCAGCCCGCCACATTTTAAAATCTTTTCCTTCTAAAAATGGCTTAATCACCTCAGCAGATTTCGCATCTTGCGCAATTAATTGATCTCGTGTCATACGATCAATCACAAATGCTTTATTGAAGCCTGTTTTAATACCATATAAAGGAGAACCATAAACCTCTTTTAAAGTGGGTTTATCCGCCACAATTTTTTGCCGCAATTTTGTCAAATGTTCGTCTTCTAAACGCCAATTGTCCACATTTAAACGCGATTGAGGCATTTTAGTTTGTTCTAAATGAAAAATTTTACTTAATTCTTCATCAGGTAAATGCGTTAATTTTAAAAAATCAATCTCATGGCTTTCCGTGGGCATATCTTTTACCATGATCAAAATTGCAGGATAAGTCGTCACCCCTTTAAAAATCTGTAAATCTCCAAAATCAATAATATTCTCAATTGTTGCATTTTTCAACACATAGCGGCGTAAAGGCTCTCCGCTACCCGTTTTAAAAAAGGTACTTGAACAAATATAGCCCAATTTCCCCCCAGATTTTAATAAACGTAAGCCACGTTCAAAAAAATAACTATATAAATCAGCAACACCGTGATAAACTTCATATTGATGTTGTAAATAAGGCTTTAAATGTGAAATTAATTCTTGACGTACATACGGTGGATTACCCAAAACAATATCAAAACCGCCTGCTTCAAAAACTTCGGGAAAAGCCTTTTTCCAAGTAAATGCACGATAAGCAATATTACTATCTTCGACTAAACTATCACCAACACGCAAATTTTTATCTAAACGATTTAAGATTTTGCCCCGTTTAGCCGTTTTTAACCATAATGATAATTGTGTAATTTCAATAGATTCTGAATTAACATCAACACCATATAAATTACGATTAAGAATTTCTTTATCTAAATCAAAGAGATCATAACTTCCAGTTAAGCTTTCTAATTGTTCATTAATACGTGTATATTCAGCATATAAATAGTCAAAGGCTGCCACTAAAAATGCGCCAGAGCCACAAGCAGGATCAACAATTTTGAGTGTTTTTAAAAAAGCCTGATATTCTCGCCAAAAATTCAATAATTCCGATTTTTTTGTCGTTTTTTTGTCATATTTTGCCCATAAACGCTTAAATTCTGCAGTCAAATAGTTGCCCAAAGTTTGTTCAACAATAAAACGGGTAATATTATCTGGCGTATAAACAACCCCTTCTCTTTTCCGTTTTCCAATTTCAACTGATTTGTCTTGCGTTTTAGCACGTAATTCTTCTAAATCAACAATAGATTGCTCAAAAATATGCCCCAAAACGGTAACACTGACTTCACTGGCAAAATCGTATTCTCCAATTTTTTTAAAGGTTTTACACAAGCTATCATTGATAATTAAGGCATTTAAATCGGCATTTTCTTTAAATAAGCCACCATTATAAGCAGGAATATTTAAATGAGAATTACCTTGATCAATGGCACGAAAAAGTCCTTGAAAATTTTCCCAAATTGTTCGAGGATTATAAGGATCTTGATATTCATAAGCCCGTTTTAAGCTCTCACGGGGCAATAATCCCGTATCTTCAGCAAAGGCGATAAATAATATTCGATCTAAAATGCATTGAGCATAAGTAATAATCTTTAAATCATCACACTCTGGATTATCTGTTTTTAAAGTTTCAATCAATGTATAACGAAGATTTTTATAATCTTGATACAATTGTACGGTGATTTCTTTCTCAATTTGCTCACTTTCTTTTAAAAGTAGCTCAGTTTGATTGCCGAGTAAATGTTTTTGGGATAATAATAGGATAAAACGGGCATATTCTATTGGATCGGAGAGTTGGGCTAAATCCCATTTTTCATAGACTTGCCGTCCATAACCCACAGCATATAATCGAATTTCTAAATAATTTGACACCAACACCCATTTTGCACCTGGCGCATCCATGGCATATTCCCAGGCTTGTTGTACAGGGCTTTTGTGTCTCCCTGGCATAATCGCGTCTAAATTCTTAGTTTTTGCACCTTTTAACTCAAAAGGCGCGATAATTTTGCGATTTTCATCAATAAAATGACCGAGAGCAACATCGACGCTGCCTTTACCGATGGGGCATTCTTGGTATAAGCTATAACTCTCAGTTGCTTTAAAGCCCTGATATTCTAAAATATCAATAAGAATCTTTTGAATAAAATGAGCATGTAAAGAAGTTTCTTTTTGTTTAGATATTTTCCCTGATTCTATGCTGAGATGCCATTCCTTTAAAATAATTTTATGCTTTTCTGGTAATTTTTGAGGAATTATGGCTTGTTTTAAGACACGTGGATGAAATAATGGCATATTTTTTATCCTTTAATTTATTCTACCACCAAACGCACTCGATTTAATTCTTTACCTTTCGTCAACCCATTGAGATAGTTGATAAATCGCTTTTGTAACTCTTGCACCGTCATTGCCGAACCCCCAGCCTGTAAAGCATTTTCTAATTCTTTAAAAGTAACACTCACTTTAACAAGCCCTGATAAGCCTTCTTGCACTGCTTCTATAAATTCTCGCGTAATATTTTCAGGTAAACTGCGAGATTCTAGAAATTTATCAAGCTGGGTACATGTCTCTGCTTTAAGTAAATCTCGTGGAATCTCAGTATTTTCTAATTCAGTTAATAAGCTTTGTGTCCATCTTTGATCGAGTTGTTCTAAATTCTTTTCAAGTTGTACTACTGTCGTCGTTTGAACATCGGATAGCGGATGATATCCACAATGAGGGCAAAGCGTATGCGCTATTAAGTCATTTTCATTAAGCGCATAACAACTTTGTAAGTGATTTAAGCGATGTTCAAAATCAGTTAATTGTTGACGAGGTAATAAAGTAATTCTTGATAATTTCTTTAAATTTAATAATCGTTTATCATTTAATAAATCTTTCTTGCTTTGTGTCTCAATAGCACCTAAACGTGCTTTTTTATGTAATTGGATATAAGCTGTGATGTAGTTTTGTTGTACCCCATTCAATTGTTGTTGAGCGTGGTAACTAAAACCATTACTATTGCGTTGACGCACATCATTTAAAGCACAAAACAGTGTATCTCGTATTGTATTCATTTCTGAAAACCACTGATGCTGTGGCGGTAAAGTGGCTTCAGCGGCTGTTAAATAGGCAGAAGGCTGGCTTAACTCTGTTAATACAGTCATCAAATTACTGACATTTTTTAAAATTTTGAGCCCACTCCATTGTGTTGTCACCTCGCCAGCGGTGTAACGAAAATTTTTCAATTTTAATGGTGTAGAGTATGCTTGTAGCATTTCTAAAAAGTGTTTTGTTGCTATTAACCCTTCGTGATAGTGTTGCTTTTCAGTTTTACTGAGTATAGATTTTCCCAAAAAATGGAAACCTGTTGATAAAGCATGTTGTGCTCGTACCAATTTTTGAAGAGTTTTATTCACTTGATTTTGTAATTGTTGCACCGCAATATCTTCATTTTGGGTAAAACTCATTTCTAAACCAGTGGGCAAGGCTAATAGTTCAACTAAAGCTTTTAAAGCGGGCATGTTAAAATCTTTAGGGCGTTCTAAATGTCTAAATAACAATAAATCTTTAATTTGGGTAGTGACAAGTCTAGAAAAGTTGTTAGCATCAAATTGCTGTTTTGGCATAACTAAGACAAGATCACCTATATAAATCATAGCTGCAATTAAGACAATAACCAATTCTGGTTCAAGTTGATAAAGTGTATCTGGTAATAATTCTACCCGATTAAGGACTTGTTTAGCAGTTTTTTGTTGTAATTGTTTAAAAATAGCTTGAGCATATTTTGACTGAGAAGGATCAACCTTATCCCCATTTAATAATCCTAAAGCGGCTAACATGCCCCGTGCTTGTTTGCTACGATTAGGTTTAGCAATACCCCGTAAAGCTTCTTGGGCGGTTTGTGCCAAATTTTCATGAGAAATAAGAATAGAAAAAACAGGATAATTTGGCGTCATTTCAGAAAAATAATGATCTAAACAAATATCAGCGACTAAATCAATCAAATCACGGAAATTCGTCATAAGAGAGGGATGCGGTGTAAAAAGAGCAGGATCATTTTTACTCCTGAAATCATCATGTTTCATTTTCCCTAACCAGTCTACTAATAATCGTGTCTTTCCTTGATAAGTCGCCTCAAAAGCATTTGCCTTTTGTTCTTGTAACCATTGTAAAACATCACGTAAAAAGGTTTGAGATTTCGATTCATAAATCGATTTTGCATGTCCAGAAGCGGTAGAGACTAAATCAGCAGCAGCGGTGTAAAGACGGAGAAGTTGATCAAATTTCTCATCAGTATCCTTGAGCCGAAAAAAGACTTCTCTTTGAGAACTTTCTATAGATAAGCAAGGCTGATAATGGGGTAAAAAATATAATAAGAAACCGTCTTCATCTAGTGATGATGCTTGCATACCAAAAACTAAATAACCTTGGCGTGTGACGCGGTGAGAACGCCATTCCAATTCATACGCCCAGCTAAAGCTTTGTGTCCACCCAGACGGAATATCAGAAACTTCCATAACTTGTCTCAAAGCAGCATAGTAATAACGATCAAGTTGATGACTGTCTAAGCTTTCAGCACGTTTTTCAATAATGGCATCAAAATCGTAATTCTTCTTAAAATCAATATAATACTGTCCATTCGTGGGATTAGTAGAAATAAATTGTCTGTTGACTGTTTTAAGAATTTCTTTTAACACCATTTCAACTAAAGATAATAAATCATCCGCTGGATTTCCACCTAAATCATCAATACCTGCTTGATATAAGCATAAGCTGTCTCGTAATTCTTGCGCTGTCACACCGACTGGGGCTGAAATATCATGTGTTGTCAAGCGATGTACCGATAGGGCATGAATAATACGTATTGCCATCGCCTTATAAGCGGGGCGAGTAAAAGCATTCTCAATTCGACTTTCTAAAACTTGACTACATTCAATGACTTCACGAACTTCATGAATCGCACGAAAAGAGGGATTTTCTTGAAGAGTTTTCCAATAATTATCATAAGCGAGTATCCCTGGAAAGGTATCAGGAACTTTTGTGCAAACTAAGCTTTGCACACCGCGTTCTATGGTTTTAAGAATTTCGCGTTTTTCAATAATAGTAATACGTTCAAAGGCATCAATATAATCGGGATGAATGGGGAATAGGGCAACAAATTCCGCCATGCGTTCATTCATATTGCCATAAGCAGGTGCAAATTGGCGTAAATACGCTTCTATTTTAGATTTATTCTGCTCATTTTTTTTCAATAAACGTTCTGCGACAACAAATTTGATATCTTTACGAGTAATCAAAATTTGCTCAAAACGATCTTTAACACGCCGCAAAGAGTTTGAAACAAATTCAAAGCGTTGATTTTCAAAGATAGTTTCTTGAAGTCCAGCAATAAACCTAAAATGTAAATCTTTACACACTTCACCGATTTCTCGTAAAAAATTCAAATCTAAAATCAGATCTTGATCTTTACGTGACCGTAAATATTCAAGTAATTCATCCACAACTAAAAGCAAACCTTGCCCTGGATAACGTGCCTCAAAAGCCGCCATCATTTCTTCAAAAGCCCCTTTATTATTAGTGATTGTATGAGCCGCAGGAAAGTGAAAATGGACAGAAATTGTTTCCAAATAAGTTTCTAACTCTTTTGTCAGCATATCACGTAGTGACATGGTCGTCGCCCCAATTTCAGTACGTAAAACCTTAAATTTTCCTGCGATAGATAACGCAGATTCTGCCACTCTGGGATGATTTAAATATTGGACCAAATCTGCATTTTCCGCAATACTGGAAATAACAGCCATAAGATGAGATTTCCCTGTGCCATAGTTACCTACAATTAATAATCCTTTATTATCACTTAATTGATCAAGTCGCAGTTGGACAAAAACTAAATTAATTAATCTGAAAACCATTTCCTCTGAAAGCACATAGGTTGAGACTAATTGTTTAGCTTTAAAAGCTTGGTTGGCATCACGAATTTCTATAACTGTTTCTAAGGATTCAAATTGAATTACTTCGGCATATTGCATCTGAATGATTATCCCTTGTTGATAATTTAATGATGTGCAGTATAATAGTACACACATCATTTTAAATCGAGAATTATATCATGTCTACTGTTTTGCAAAAGTGGCAAGAAAAATTACAAGCAGAGGGAGAAGAGTTCTATTTTGCGGGAGAATTAGGACGTGGTGAACTATTGGGTTTATCAATGCACATGCTATTTATTAGCAATACACGTTTGATTTTTTTAAAGTCAAGCTTTTTTCAAATTCATATGGTTAGCATTTTCATTTCTCAAATTAGTGCTTTACGTTTAGTCAAAAAAACACGTCGTGGATTAGTTGCATTTGGTTTTGGTTTATGTGTTGCAGGCATTATGCTATCTTTCATGCATGCTCAAATCAACAATCTATTGGGTTTATCCACACTCTTGAGACAATCAGATGGTTTTATCATATTAGGTTTCGGTGTTTTTTGCCTAATTTTGAGTAAACTATGGCTTCAAGCAAGAATATTCCTAGATATTAATGGACTTCCTGCGCCTTTAAAATTGCCTTGGTTTTGGGGAGATGAGGTTTTTATGAATTTGACTAAAAATATCACATATTATTTAACACTTAATAAAGAAAGCTAAATTATGGAAAATATCTTCAATATCTCTAACAATGAGAAGTCTGCTTTCTCATTACCTTCTGAACTTCAGGGTAATATTCAGGATGCAGTCCACAAGTTTAAACATGATAATATAATGGGTAGAATATTCGCTTCTCGAACAAAAGTTGCGAATATGCTTGGCAAAGCTAATATTATTATTAAGAAAGCAGAAAAAAATAATGTCATTAGTCGAATTGCTAAAAAATTTGGTGAGTATAAAACAAAACCTAATAAATTAGCTTATGCATGCGGTCTTCCAATTTACATTGTGACCAGTATTTTTTTATTTTCTGATATTTCTTATGATATTTTCAATAAAATTACAGATACAATGATAGAGCGTATAGCAGAACAATATATTTTAAGTTTAAAAGGTCAAAAACTGGAAGCTAAGGAGCAAATGGCATTATTAGAGGATATTATCAAGAAACTTTTGACTTAAACCCGATGACATTTCTTTTATCCCCCCCCTTTTTGGGCTAAAGTCAATGAGTGATAAAATATTTAAATATCATGTATCAGACTTATCCCTCAATTTTGATATCAGCTTAAACCAATGGATTGGGGATAATACGTCATTTAAAAATTATGAAAGAGACAATTTAAATCGCACACCTTTCCACAGCTGCTAAAACATCCTTTAACACAGGTTTTTTAGTAAATATCAAGACTTCGCCAGCTGCCACTTCTTCAAATACACCTTCCGCCACATTGGCACTAGCATAAATCAACAAAATTAAATCATGTCGTCCTGCTACTCTGACCTTTTTTAATTTTCGTTGCAAATATTGAGGATGCCAAAAACCAATAATTTCAATCAATGCGCGTCGTCCATCTTTATTATGAGTTAAAGAAAAATCAGGGATCATCACCGTATCTTCCATAATAATTAATTCATCTTCACGTGCTAACGTCCATTTTCGTTTCACACCGCCATATTTTGCCTCAAATTCTGCTGAAAAATCTTCCTCTAAGCGACTATCAAATAATTTTGATTGCTTAAAATGGCTATTTAGATCAGTACTATCATCTAAATGATAGTGTAATGGCTCTTTATTTTCAGGGAGCTGTATTTCTGCATTCATACTCCAATTTTTGCACAACAATAAAGCAGGTAAAAATTTCGCAAATTGCAACCCATAACGCATTGTTGAATTGACAAAAGGAGAAATTGGACCATGTAAAATAATCTTATATCCTGATTTTTCGAGTGGATAAATAGTGTGCATTAGCTTAAAAAGCTTAATGAATTTAAATAAATCCTTATATCCATCTTGCACAATCATTTCACAACCCCGTGCCCAATATAATACCCCTCGTGCCACTTCTAAATTATAACGAGCAATGATTTCAACTGGTTTCATAATATCACCCAGACTAATCAAAATCCTTTCTTCAAGTAAATCAGCAAACAAAGCTTGCTCAATTTGTTGACTTGTTAGCTTAAACTGTGCCGCAGCTTCCGCCACCGCCTTTTGCCGCGTCATGATATTCAATAAATCATTGTGCACCGTCACTGGTCCTTTTTGAAATAATGCTTTTCGTAATATCACGGGACTTACGGGCAGATCATGAGCAAAAACACAGCGGCTCATCAACACATTAGCCAAACCACGAATAATGCGATAATCCAAGCTATCCCCCTCATAAATACGGAGAGCCTGATCCAATTGTCCGCGGCTTTTTCCCAGGTATGCTTTCACTATTTCTATTAATTCAGTGGCAATCTTTAGATAGTGATAATCGGCAGGCAAAGCAAGTGGCACTATCTCATTACCCCGTTTTTTTAAACGGGGAATGATGAGTTCGGATTTGAGCATTTTGCAAGTTCTTCTGACAAAAGAGTCGAAATGGTTTCATCATTCACAGGGGTAACTGAATTAAAAATCTTATTATGGATACCCTGCTGTAATGCAGACATAATATTACTAACAGTAGTATACTCATCTTTTAAAGTGAGTGTTTGTTCAGAAATAGCCACATTATCAGGACTTTGATTAAAAATACCCGTTGAGGCGAAACAAAGAATTGATAATTTAACGGTTTCAGGATCAATTTCTGGACTATTAGCTTGCGCCGCATTATCAATAACTGTCCCAAAAATCTCCTGTTTCAATGGATTTTGAATAAGCCACTCTGCTATTTTTTGTAGTGCCTTCATAGGCGAAGGCAGGCGAAACATCGGGCTACCTGTTGCCAAGATAGAACGATAATGTTGAACAGAATGTAGGTATTTTACATCTAGCTCAGGTAAAACTTCAGCCCCTACTGGGATAGAATCTTTCAACGTTAAAAAAATAGCAGAATGCTCAGGACGTACTATACAAAGCGGAGTATCCTTGCAAACATATTGTAAAAATTCTGTAAATTTTGGAAAACCGAATTTGCTTTGTTGAAACCCAGGGATGGCATATCTCACTGCTTCTCTGATACTTGACAAGTAAATTCCAGTCTCTTTCATAAGCTTACATGATATTGTATCTTCAGCAAAAATGTTCAAAACTGCTTTTGTCAAAGCAACACCATCATCTGGATGATTTTTCACAGCTTCAGATATTAAGGGTATTAATCGAACCACTTTAGGATCAGTAATTTGATTAAGATTTGTAATCCTGAAATTTGGTTGTTCTTGTGCTTCAGGATCAGGAATAGGAATAAAAGCATCGCATACTGCCATAAAAATACGATTACTCATATTTTGATAAGCGCAACCAATCACAGTTTTCCCATATTCATGTAATTTTTTTGCTAAAGCTGCAAATCCGCCATCTCCTGACACGATGATATAAAATTCTATAGCAGGGCGAATATGGACAAGATCAATCGCATCAATCGTTAATTGAATATCGGCAGCATTTTTTTTATGATCACGAGAAAATCCAAAAACTTGAATCGGATCAATACCTAATTCATTAATTTCTCCTCGTAGTGTACCCAATCTTGGATCGCTCCAATTGGCATAAGCCCGTTGAAGCGCAATTTTCCCTAAATCTTCAGTTTCATTAATTTCCTTAACAATATTTGTTATAGATAAATTATTAATTAATTGTTGAGAGAAATTGTATCCTTTTAATAAGTTTTCAATATCGTAAAAAATAGCAACGTTAAATGACATATTTTTTTTCAGTTATTATTATCAGTTAATTAAGTATATGTTATTATAGCGCAAATTTAAAACAATTTGTAATAAACTATGAACATAGAAAAACCTTGGAGTGGTCGCTTTACAGCCCCTACAGATGCTTTTGTTGAAGCTTTTACCGCCTCAGTGAGCTTTGATCAATATTTATCTGAATATGACATCATGGGCTCAATTGCCCATGCTCAAATGTTAGCCCATGTTGGGGTATTGACTGAAGCGGAATGCAGTCAAATTGTTCAGAGTTTAACCGAAATTCAAGAAGAAATTAAGCGGGGAGATTTCAAGTGGTCGGTGGCTTTAGAAGATGTTCACATGAATATCGAAACCCGATTAACACAGAAAATTGGCAATGTGGGTAAGAAATTGCACACTGGGCGTTCAAGAAATGATCAAGTGGCAACAGATATTCGTCTCTATTTACGCCATGAAATTGATCAAATTAGTAGTGAATTAACGCGCTTACTCAAAGCCTTAGCTGATGTTGCAGAGCGTGAAGCTGACACATTAATGCCTGGTTTCACTCATTTACAAAGTGCACAACCTATCACGTTTGGACATCATCTTTTAGCCTGGTGTGAAATGTTATTACGTGATAGGGCACGTTTACAAGATTGTCGCAAACGGGTTAATAGTATGCCCCTGGGTGCTGCTGCTTTAGCAGGGACAAGTTATCCTATCGATCGTCACTATACTGCTAAACGCTTAGGTTTTGATACGATTGCAGAAAATTCTTTAGATGCGGTAAGTGATCGCGATTTTGCGATTGAATTTAATGCCAGCGCTGCTATCATGATGATGCATCTATCACGTTTTTCTGAAGAATTAGTCTTATGGTCATCAGCACAATTTAATTTTATTATGCTAAGTGATGCATTTTGCACAGGTTCATCCATCATGCCCCAAAAGAAAAATCCTGATGTACCAGAATTAGTACGGGGCAAAACGGGGCGTGTGTATGGACATTTACTCAGTCTATTAACTTTGATGAAATCGCAACCTTTAGCTTATAATAAGGATAATCAGGAAGATAAAGAACCCTTATTTGATACTGTGGATACCTTAAAAGGTAGTTTACACGTTTTTGCAGACATGATACCCAATATGCACGTGCAACGGGAACAAATGCGTGCTGCCGCGCAACGTGGTTTTACCACAGCAACAGATTTAGCAGATTATTTGGTAGGTAAAGGGATAGCTTTTCGTGATGCCCATGAAATTGTGGGTAAAGCGGTGCGATATTGCATTGACAATAGCTGTGATTTGGATGCTTTGAGTTTAGACGTCTTTCAAAGCTTTACGCCCCTGATTGAGAATGATGTGTATGAAAGATTAACATTAGAAGGCTCAATCAATGCCCGTGATCATCTCGGTGGTACAGCCCCAAATCAAGTCCGTGCAGCGGTGCAACGTTTACGTAATTCTTTATAAAATTCAATATGTTGAGAAAAAATAACAAAAAAACTAGTATAATTGATTTCGGTTGTGTATAATAATTGACACAACAGAATTTTAGGGGCCGTAGCTCAGTTGGGAGAGCGCTGCGTTCGCAATGCAGAGGTCGGGAGTTCGACCCTCCTCGGCTCCACCAGTTACACATAAAGACATGGCTACACAACTCAAAATTATTTGTCAAGATATTACTACATTAACAGTTGATGCTATTGTGAATGCAGCTAATCACACTTTATTAGGTGGAGGCGGTGTTGATGGTGCGATTCATAAAACAGCAGGTCCAAATTTACTCAAAGAATGTCGTACCTTAGGGGGTTGTCAAACAGGTCACGCCAAAATCACTCAGGGGTATAAATTACCTGCTAAACATGTTATTCATACTGTAGGACCTATTTGGTATAATGGAAACAAGAATGAACCTCAATTATTAAAAGCATGTTACACCAATAGCTTAAAGTTAGCTATAGAGCATCAAATCAAAACGATTGCTTTTCCTGCGATTAGTTGCGGTGTTTATCATTATCCGATTAAACAAGCAACAAAAATAGCAGTAGAAACGACTGCACAGTTTACTCAAACTCATCCCAGTATTGAGACTGTCTTTTTTGTGGCTTTTAATCAAGTGATTGAAAAATATTATAAAGAAGCTTTGGATGAATTAGTATCCGACACGACGTAAAAAATATCATGTCACAGGCTTATGATTAAAACAATTTTCAAAAAAGACAAAAAATATACATTTTCAGATTATTTTGAACTTAATAAGCCAACAAAGGAAATTATTGAAGAATTTGGTTATCAGTATCATTTTGAGGAATTAATTTTACCTAAAACCACTATTAAGATTAATTCTCTTGAAAAATTGAGGGAAACATACTTAAAAAAATTACCTCATATATCACTGAATTCAGAAATTGCTAAACGAGAATTCTATATTTCGCCTCTTTTACTTGAATTATTAGATTATATTACAGCAGAAATTAATGTAGAATATCCATTAGATGCTGGCGAGAATTTAAGTGGAACGGTTGATTATCTCATCAATTGTCACCATAATATGGTAATTATAGAAGCCAAAAAAGGAGATTTGGAAAAAGGCTTTAACCAATTAGCGGTGGAATTGATTGCTTTAGATAAATTATCAGATAATAATTCTGAATTATTATACGGTGCAGTAACATTAGGTGATATCTGGAGATTTGGTGTTATTGATAGAACAAAAAAAGACTTAAAAAAAGATATGAATGCTTATATTTTGCCAGCAAATTTAGAACAATTAATTTCAATTTTGCTTGCGATCTTAAAAGCATAAAGTTTGTTACACTTCTCAAAAGCCTTGGTAGCTCAGTTGGATTAGAGCGTCCCCCTCCTAAGGGGAAGGTCAGAGGTTCGATTCCTCTCCAGGGCACCAATTTCCCTTCATTTTTATTCCTTTCTCATAATCCGAAATATATTGCTCTTTTGTATTTTTGAGATGGAATGTCCAAAATTTATATCTGCTATCCCAAATGAAATTTAAACATCAAAAAACCAATGATATCTTAAACTGGTTTGAGAAAATCAGTGCGATTCCCCGTTGTTCTAAAAATGAATATGCTATTTGTCAATGGCTAATCAGTTGGGCTAAGGACAATAATTTTGAGACGAAAACAGATAAAAGTAACAATATTTTAATTAAAGTTCCAGCATCACAGGGATCTGAAAATGCACCTATTATTATTCTTCAGGGACATTTGGACATGGTTTGTGAAAAAACACCTGAATCAAATCATGATTTTACTAAAGATCCCATTAAGCTAATTTATGATGAAACATGGATTAGTGCTGATAAAACAAGCTTAGGTGCTGATAATGGTATTGCTATTGCTTTCGCAATGGCGTTAGCACTGGATAAAGAAATTTATCATCCCCCGTTAGAACTCTTGTTTACTGTAGATGAAGAAACGGGTTTACATGGTGCAAATGCGCTAGAAGCGGGATTTTTTGAGGGTAGAATCCTAATTAACATTGATTCTGAAGATGAAGGGCATTTGACTATCGGTTGTGCAGGTGGACTTAATAGCCATTTATCTTTACCGATAGAATGGACAACTGTGCCTCAGTCTCAATTGATAAATATCAATATTGGCGGTCTAAAAGGGGGACATTCTGGTGTTGATATCCATACAGAAAGAGCTAATGCGATCAAAGTGTTAGCCCGTACTTTATCTATTATCCAAAAAAAGGTCAATATCAACATCGCCAATATCAGTGGTGGAACTGCGCATAATGCGATTCCCCGTAATGCAAAAGCCCTTGTGTGTGTAGCAAGTCAGCACATTGAAACGGTCAAAAGCCTTGTGCAAGACATTGAAACAGGTTTCAAATCAGAATATAAAAATACTGATTCTGACTTATTTATCAAAGTTGATACTAGACTAGAAAAGGCGAAAATATCGGAAAATACTCAACAAATCATTGATTTCCTGATAGCCTTACCGCATGGTGTTGCGACCATGTCAAATTCTACAAAAGTAGAAAGTTCTAATAATTTGGCTCAAGTCAGCATTGAGAACGGACAATTAAAAGTTTTAACAAGTCAAAGAAGTTCAGTAGAATCACGGCTTGAAGCTTTGACTAATAAAGTGGAAGCGGTGACTCGATTAGTTGGAGGAACAATATATCACGATACTCATTATCCTGCCTGGCAACCCAATATAGCTTCTCCCCTGTTAGCCCAAAGTCAAAAAACTTATGAAAATTTATTTGAGGGTCAAAAACCTGTTGTGGAAGTCATGCATGCGGGACTTGAATGTGGTATTATCGGCAATAAAGTTTCAGGAATGGATATGATTTCTATTGGTCCGACAATAAAATCACCGCATTCTCCAAATGAGAAAATTCATATTGATAGTATTGGACGAGTTTGGGACTTTTTAATAGCCTTGCTGCAAAAAAAATAAAGAATTTCCTAAACTCACTTAACAGAAAAATCATCTTTATGTCAAAACTAGAACATAACATCTCTCATACACTGCCCAAAGGTCCTTATCTTGTTTTTGCAACTGCTCCTGGTGAAGAGAGCTTGCTGGGAGGAACACTAATACTTGCCTCACAAGCAGAACTCTCGATTGGAATTGTTTTTGTGGGAGAGTGTAAATGTGAACAAACAACGCGTATGGCAGTGGAAAAATTGGGTGTAA
>DAOVTJ010000108.1 GCA_030633165.1 Thiomargarita sp.
AATTCACTTGGGATTGAACCTGTGAGTTGGTTTGTAGATAAATTTAGTTCGTCCAAATTCGTCAAGTTACCTAATTCACTTGGGATTGAACCTGTGAGTTGGTTAGTATTCAGATAGAGATAATACAAATTCGTCAAGTTACCTAATTCACTTGGGATTGAACCTGTGAGTTGGTTATTATCCAAATAGAGATACTGCAAATTCGTCAAGTTACCTAATTCACTTGGGATTGAACCTGTGAGTTGGTTATTATCCAAATAGAGATAATACAAATTCGTCAAGTTACCTAATTCACTTGGGATTGAACCCGTGAGTTGGTTATTATCCAAATAGAGATAGTTCAAATTCGTCAAGTTACCTAATTCACTTGGGATTGAACCCGTGAGTTGGTTAGTAGAGAAATTTAGCGACTTCAAAGAAGTCAAACCTAATTCACTTGGGATTGAACCTGTGAGTTGGTTAGTATTCAGATCGAGATGCTGCAAATTCGTCAAGTTACCTAATTCACTTGGGATTGAACCCGTGAGTTGGTTTTCATCTAAAAATAGCCACTCCAAAGAAGTCAAACCTAATTCACTTGGGATTGAACCTGTGAGTTGGTTATTATTCAGATAGAGATACTGCAAATTCGTCAAGTTACCTAATTCACTTGGGATTGAATCCGTGAGTTGGTTATTATTCAGACTGATAGACTGCAAATTCGTCAAGTTACCTAATTCACTTGGGATTGAACCTGTGAGTTTGTTACTAGACATGCTGAAACGGTTCAAATTCGTCAAGTTAGTCAATTCACTTGGAATTGGGCCAGTAAGATTTAGATAAGACATGTCAAGTTCTGTGACATATCCTCCAGCACATGATACGCCATGCCAATCACAAGGCATATCTGTCACATTCCAGTTCAAATTATAAGTCCAATTCTCACCATCTGTACTTGTATAAAGAGCGACAAGGGCTTCACATTCCAGGGGTGGAATATCGGTTTGCGTGGCACAGTCTGTCGCTGCTTGCACTACAGGTGTTAAACTCATTGCTAATATTGCATAATGTATTAAATTCAGTTTTTTCAACATAGTATTCCTTTTTTATAAAGATTGAAGGATGCACCCTAAAAGGGTGTCACATCCATTTTTAATTCTTGTTCTCAATAGGCACAAAGAAAAACTCGCCTGCCTCATGTTTGGTATATTTTAGCGGTGCATATTCTGGGACTTGCTCAAAACTACCAGCCGCATCATTCACTAAACTTGAGACTTCTTGGTATAATTTATAAGTTTCCAAAATTTCAGAATTGTTTTCTAAACTATCAATAAACGCTTTGGCAAAAATGGAATGTTCCCCACCACCGCTGTCTAATACTGGTTTAAGTCCACCAGAGGTTAAAGCTGTACGTGATTGTTTGTTTAACATTGTCTCAATCCATTTTAAACGTTTTTTGGATGTCATGCCCGCCTCCAAACGCGTGACTGAAGAACGAGTCATTGCACCCGAATAGCATGAATCTGCGACGACTAGAATATGCTTACTACTCATTGTGTTGATGATATCGGTGATTTGTATGTTGGAAATCCAATTAGTAGTACTCTCCTCACTGGCATCTACAGGTACCCAATGACCACGTTGATTGACCTTGTCTAACTCGCCATGTAAAGCATAATAAACCAGTAAAGTATCTGCTTCAGTCAAACGTCTGCGTAATTGGTTAAGTGCCTCAAGGATTTGATAACGGGTGGCATTTAATAACACAGTTGTTTTATAGCCATAACGTTGTCTAAGCAATTTATCAACACTTTCAGCATCATTGATAGCCGTTTTTAATTTTGGCCATTGTTCATATTTATTATTACCAATGATAAGCGCATGATAATTTCCTACTGGCAATCCTCTATGAGGATTATCATCTATTGAAATATTCTCACAAAAACGTAATACTTTTCCACGAGTACGACATTCATTATCCAATTTAGCTTGCGAATCTTTTAACTGTTGCTTTGTTTGGCGTAACAGTGTACGTAATGCCATATCACCGCTCTCTTTTTGCTGTTCTTTCAATTGAGCTTGTGTTTTGTGTAATTTCTGCTGAGTTTGACGTAATTGTGTACGTAATAAGGCGGTTTCTGCGTATAATGGCTCTAAATCTGCATTTTCCGTATTGAGTTTTACTTCTGGTAATCCAGCCGCTTGACGATATAATTTGGCAGCGAGTACTGAATCTTGTTTAACACCGGATCCTGTTTCACAGAGAAATCCGAGATTCATTTGAGCACTACCATAACCTTGATCGGCAGCTTTTTGATACCAGTGCGCCGCTTTTTCATAATCAGGTACGGTGCCTAATCCTTTCTCATAAGCTTCACCAACATAAGTTTGTGCTTTAGCATCGCCCTCTTGTGCCGCTGCAAGCCAAACTTTTAAGGCTGTTTTATAATCAGCACGATCATAAGCAATATATTCACCGCCTCTATATTCACAATTAGCAGTAGAGGTTTTAATCGGACGACGAGGGCTAATATAAGTAGAAAGTTTGCCCATTTTACGGACTTGACCAGGCAATAAGCAATCTACAATGAGAAATCCGTTAGCATCACCTGATGTGATAATATGTTCCACATCTTCTTTATGTGACGGTGTATTACAAGCACTTAGCATGAAAGTAAGTGGTATAATTCCAGCTAGTTTGTGATACATATTACTCTCCTAATTTTTTCAAAAACGAAATATGTCAAGATTTTATCTCTATTTAATATTAAGTATTTTTATATCCGCTTGCACAGAACATGAGACTGTGAAAAAAGCGCCTTTGTTACTCAAAGTAATGCCTAATGAAGTCATTAATAAACATGCTTTGCTCATTGGGATTGAAAATTACCGTGAACCCATTCCCGCACTCAATGGTGCACTCAATGACATCGCATTAACAAAAAACATATTACATTCACGATTTGGTTTTCAAGATATCATCATTCTTTTAGATGAGCAAGCCACTCATACAGGTATTGAAAATGCCTTCAAAGAATTGACTGAACGGCTTAATCCAGATGATTTTGTCTACATTCATTACTCTGGTCATGGCTCTCAAACCAAAGATTTAAACGGTGATGAAGCTAGTGGCTATGACCAAACTTGGGTCTCTTATGACAGTCGTCTCAAAGGTGTCACAGGTAAAGATAAAGATGATGTTTTGGATGATGAAATTAATGCTTGGTTAGCTGCGATTTCTGCCAAAACTGATCACATAATATTTATTTCAGATTCTTGTCATTCTGCTACCGTTAGCCGAGGACGTGCTCCTATAAGTCGTGGTTTAGCAAGAGTTAATATTGAACATTCTTTGGGCAATAAGGATTTTACTTCACTTGATAATTATCAAGGTGTTTATGTCGGGGCGGCACAGGATGATGAATTCGCTGCTGAAACTATTGGCACCGATAACAAATCATACGGATTATTCACATGGCACTGGGCTAGAGCTTTACAACAGGTACAAGTTGGAGAGACATGGTCTGATGTGTTTGAACGGGTTTATACGCCAATTGTTTCTTCTCAGGGAGATGCACAAAGACCCTATATAGCAGGACAGCATCACCGAGCTGTTTTTGGAGAAAAATTTTCACCGCTGAAAAAAACTGTTTTGGTAACGGAAGTGCTAGGAAAACAGGTGAAAATTCAAGCAGGGGCAGTAGCAGGGATGACTGTTGGCTCTATTTATCAAGCCAAAGATGCATTGCTTGAAATTACCCAAGTTGAAGCCTTTAAAAGTTCAGGCAAAATCACCCAAGGCACATTTAAGCCTGGTGATTTACTGGTAGAAAAAAAACATGCCTATCATTTTGAGACGACAAGAGTTCACTTATCTACTGATTTTCCTGAAGATAAGCCATTATTGCAAAACATACAAGCAGCTTTTATAGCCGAAGCAATGCCTGGTTATGTATTAAGTAATGATCCCTATAAGACTGATCTACATTTGCACTTATTACGCCCTAAACGGAAAAATGGGCAAGCTATTTTTGACAATGATAATGACGCTTTACCACAATCATTTCCTAATGAACCGCCTGAATTATGGGTATTAACACCAGAGCAACATTTATTATATAAGAATTTGCAAATTAAATTTGATGATCCAGATAGAGGACTTAAAGTATTAAAAGAGAATTTGAATAAGTTGGCTCGTATTCGTGATATTAAAGCACTCGAAAGCCGTCCTCGTAGTGCCACTTCACCTGTTGTACTACAGAGCTATTTACATACACCGGTCAAAACATGCTCAAATGAAGTGGATTGTGTCGATTTACGGCATGGTTTGGGTTTGCATAAAAAAACAGGACCCATTTCTTTACATAAAATTGGAGAATATTCACTGAAAAAAAATGATATTCTCACATTTACTTTGCAAAATCACTCTAATCAAGATTATTATTGTTATCTCATAAATATTGGTGCTGATGGTGCGATTATCACAATTTTGCCGTCCGCCCGTGTGAAAGCAGGAGAAACCTGGGAAGTTGGTGATACAGGTATGTTAATGATGGTTGAAAGTGGAGAAGAAACGCTAAAATTTATTACTAGTATTAAACCTTTTGATGTCATGTTGTTAGAACAAGCCCGATTTAAGCGTGGCTCTTTTAGTCCATTAGAACATCTCTTAGTGAATTCAATGCACGGTGTACGAGGCTTAACGCGGGTAGAAAATGTTGAATGGGTCACAGGACAGGGGACATTTAAAGTCAAGTGATATTACGCACATTCTGTAATACTTCAGAAACTGTGTAAAATGACCCAAATACAATAATTCTATCTTTCTCATTTGCAACATTAAGTACAGATTGATAGGCTTTTGTAATAGATGAATAAGTAGATACACGGCTACCAATATCTGTTAAATGTTCAAGAAGACAGGAAATAGTAGCACTACGAGGCGTATTTAAGGGAGCAATATGCCAATGTGTAATATTATGCATTGCACTTAAAACCCCAGCAATATCTTTATCCTTGCACATACCCAACACCGCATGCGTCTCCCCTTGACAAGGATATTGACGGAGTGATTGACTTAAAACTTGCGCGCCCAAGGGATTATGTGCCACATCTAATATGCATGTTACGCGCCCTGGTAATATTTGAAAACGTCCAGGGAAACGGACATTTACTAAACCTTGACGTATTGCAGACTCTGGAATGTTTAATAATTTAAGAACCATTAACACACCAGCAGCATTTTGTTGTTGAAAATCACCTTGCAAGATAGGTAAATGAGATAAAGCCGTTTTCTTATCTTGCCAAGACCAACTTGTATCGCTTTGTTTTTCATAGAAAAAATCACGTTCAAGACAATATAAAGGAAGGTGTAACTGGTGCGCGTGATCAATCAAACTTTGCGGTGCTTGCGGATCTGAACAAACAGCTGGATGTTGTGCCCTAAAAATACCCGCCTTTTCAAAACCAATACTTTCTCTATCCTTTCCTAACCATTCCACATGATCAATATCTATAGCAGTCACTAAAGCGATATCAGGATCAAAAATATTCACCGCATCCAAACGTCCGCCTAAGCCCACTTCAAGCACCGCGAAATCAATATTATTATGTTGAAAGACTAATAAAGCGGCTAAGGTAGAAAATTCAAAAAATGTTAAAGAAATATCATCACGAATTTCTTCAATTAATTCAAAAGCTCGACAGATTTCAGCATCACTACTCTCACATCCTGCAATACAAATACGCTCGTTATAACGTAATAAATGAGGAGACATAAAACGACCGACACGATATCCAGCAGAGGATAATATGGCATCTAATAGCATTACACTGGAACCCTTACCATTAGTCCCAGCAACGCTAATAATGGGAAATGAAGGAGATAATAAATTTAAACGTTGGGCAACAGTGCGGCAACGTGTCAATCCTAAATCTATTTTGTGGGGATGTAATGAATTTTGCCAATTTAACCATTCTTCAAGATTTGAAAAAAACATAATAACTCCTGTGACATGATAAAAAAAATAGAAAATAAACTTTGCAATTTACAGCATTTTATGAGATAATATATATCCTAAATACTTAACAATTTAAGAGTGCAAAATCAATGGATGATAACAAAAAACAAACTTTAGCAGCCACACTCAAACAAATCGAAAAACAATTTGGTAAAGGTGCAATTATGCGCTTAGGAGATAACAATGCAACGCTTGATATTGAAACAGTTTCAACAGGTTCTTTGGGTTTAGATCTCGCTCTCGGTGTCGGTGGTTTGCCAAGAGGACGTGTTGTTGAAATTTTTGGTCCTGAATCCTCTGGTAAAACAACTCTTACATTACAAGTCGTTGCGGAAATTCAAAAAGCAGGGGGGGTAGCGGCATTTGTAGATGCAGAACATGCCCTAGATAGTCAATATGCTAAAAACATTGGTGTTGATATTGATGAATTATATTTGTCGCAACCTAATGATGGAGAAGAGGCTTTAGAAATTACAGATACTTTGGTACGATCAGGCACATTTGATTTAGTGGTGATTGATTCTGTTGCCGCCTTGACACCAAGAGCAGAAATTGCAGGTGATATGGGTGATTCACACATGGGCTTACAAGCCCGTTTAATGTCACAAGCTTTACGTAAATTAACAGCTAATATCAATCGTACGGGAACTTTGGTCATTTTTATTAACCAAATTCGTATGAAAATTGGTGTCATGTTTGGCAGTCCAGAAACCACGACAGGTGGTAATGCCCTTAAATTTTATTCCAGTGTACGCCTAGATATACGACGTATTGGTGCACTAAAACGAGCTGATGAAATTGTTGGTAATGAAACTCGTGTTAAAGTTGTTAAAAATAAAGTCGCTCCACCGTTTAAAGAAGTGATATTTGAGATTATTTATGGAGAAGGAATTTCTCATGAAAGTGAATTGATTGATTTAGGTGTAAAATATGAGATTGTTGACAAAGCAGGAGCGTGGTATAGTTACAATGGCAACAAAATTGGTCAGGGCAAAGAAAATTCACGTCTCTATTTAAAAGGTAATCCTGACATTGCCAAGAATATTGAAGCGCAAATCCTTGAGAAATTGAAAACACCTGCTAAAGAAACGGATAAAGCAGCGGAAAAAACGCCAAAAGCAACGGAAAAGGCGCCAACTAAAGCAACAACTAAAGCTTCTAAGAAAAGCACGGCTAAGAAATCTTAAAATCTGATGCCTGACCAATAGGGCAACCAAGTTTTTAGCAAAAACTTGGTTTTAATCGTTAGAGAAAGATAAATATGATTGATCCAGCCTCACTAACGCAAGCACGTCATAGTGCGATAGATTATTTATCAAGACGTGAACATGCCAGCTTAGAATTATGTCACAAATTGAAACGCAAAGGATTTGAAGAAAGTGTGATCAATCGTGTACTTCTTCAATTGCAAGCAGATAACTTGCTCAGTGATGAACGGTTTTTCGAGTGTTATGTGCGTATGAGAACAAATAAGGGCTTTGGTCCTTTGCGTATTCAACAAGAATTGCGAGAACGTGGCATTACTCAAGCAGTCGAGATCAATGATGATGCTTGGAATACACGCGCTTATCAGGCACGAAAAAAACGTTTTGGTCAAGCAGTACCACAAGATAGGCGTGAATTTAGTAAGTACATGCGTTTTTTACAATCTCGGGGATTTACCACGTCTCAAATTCAAAACGCCTTATCTTTTAGTGAAAATGATGAAGAATGATAATCTATGGAAAACAGTGTTTCTCAATTACGCCACACCTTTTTAAATTACTTTAAATCTAAAGGACACGAGATTGTTTCGAGTAGTCCTTTAGTCCCTGCTAATGATCCCACATTATTATTTACTAATGCTGGTATGGTGCAGTTTAAGGAGACTTTTTTAGGTCTTGAACAACGTCGATATAATCGTGCTACCACTTGTCAACGCTGTGTACGGGCAGGGGGTAAGCATAATGATTTAGAAAATGTTGGCTATACTGCTCGTCATCACACTTTTTTTGAAATGCTTGGTAATTTCAGTTTTTGTGAATATTTTAAACGTGAGGCGATTCAATTTGGTTGGGAATTTTTAACAGTAATTCTTAAATTACCGCCTGAAAAATTATGGATCACAATTTACGAAAAAGATGATGAAGCCGCTGATATTTGGTTAAAGGAGATTAAGGTTGATCCTAGCCGTTTTTCTCGTTGCGGTGAAAAAGATAATTTTTGGTCAATGGGTGATACAGGTCCTTGCGGTCCTTGTTCAGAAATTTTTTATGATCATGGTCCTGATATTGTCGGTGGTCCACCAGGGACACCTGAAGAGGATGGAGATCGTTATATTGAGATTTGGAATCTTGTCTTTATGCAATATAACCGTGATGCTCAGGGCACTTTAACC